>JACQEL010000772.1 GCA_016200595.1 Deltaproteobacteria bacterium | reverse complement strand
CTGTTGGGAACGCAAGTCAGTTGGGGAATCTATACAATCTACGGCCGCCATCTGATGAAGCGGATCTCTCCCCTGGCGGCGACCACCTACACCTACATGGCGGGCGCGATGTGGTTGCTATTAGCCAGCAGCCTCTGGGAGTGGGGAACTTGGCAGTTCACCAATACCACTCTCGCTTCCTGGATTGCCATCACCTATCAGACGATTCTCGGTACCTTTGCTCACTTCTGGTTCTACGACGCGGTTGCGGTCATTGGGCCAAGCCGCGCCGGGATCTTTCTCAACCTCGTGCCGGTAATGGCTATCGCCATCGCCTATATTTTCCTCCATGAAGCGCTGACCGTGCCTCACCTGGTCGGCGGGGCGATCGTGATTAGTGGGATTCTCGTCGCGACACGACGGTAGGCACGGTATCTTTAGAAGAGACAAAGGGCTTAAGCCCCTTGTCTAACACATACCTACTGTGAGTAGGCACTTACCCTTCGACAGGCTCAGGACGAACGGTTTGCAGTTTGGCAACTTGGTCGAGCACTAATGGCTGAGCTGATACCCCAACTGCCATGACGAGTGAGGCAACCAGGATAGCTCCGGCCCCAGTATAAAAAGGCAAGGCCCAATTGCCAGTCGCCGTGACCATAAACCCAGACAATATGGTTGCCGCCATCCCACTTAAGCTGCCAAAGGTGCTCATGCAGCCCCAGATCGCACCCAGATGACGCGGGCTTAGCTCTGTTGGCAGACTCATGAAGCCAGCTAAAGCTGAATCGTTAAATAACCGCGCGCCCATCAGCAGGACGATGCAGAGCCACGGGGACTCGACACTCACTGCCGCAACCAGAAACGGCACCCCCGCCAGCATGCCCAGGAAACACGGAGTCCTGCGCGCCGTGTCGGCGCCGAAACCACGCCGCAGCAGTGCATCAGACAGCCAACCGCCACTGACCGTACCAACCAGCGCTGCCCCAGTAATGAGGCCGCCGAAACCACCCATCTCAGCCACAGAGAATCCGCGGCCCCGCACCAGATAGGTCGGAAGCCAAGCAGCCATCAACCACATGGTGTAGACCCATAACGTATAAGAACCCACTAGTGCCCATACTCGTGGAGAGCGGACGACAGGCCCCCAGCCCGTATGTTCAGAAACCGGTCGCACTCGTTGGGCTTGGATATAAGCAAGTTCACTGGGAGTGACTGAGGGATGCTCCTCTGGCGTGCTCCGCCCGTACCACAGCCAACCGAATGCCCACAGAATGCCGATCCCACCACACAAGTAGAACACCCAAGACCAACCGAGTTCCAGGGTGACAAAGGTCACGAGCGGATAGCCGAGCATGATACCCGCGTTCAGCGCCGCGGGAATCACCGTCTGCGCGCGGGCTAATTCGTGCCGTGGCACCCAAGCCGCATTGGCAATACTCATAGACGGCACGATCGGCGCCTCGAAGCCACCGACCAGGAAACGCAGGCCCAACATCAAGAAAAAGGAGGAAGCGCCAAACGGCGTGAGCAAGGTCGCCACCGACCAACCCAGGCAGAGCCAGGGAATCAGCCGACCACCAAAGCGGTCGGCGAGATACCCACCGGGTAACTGGATAACCGTATAGCCCCAGAGAAAGGCCGAGAAGATAATGCCGAACCGAGCTTCATCCCAGCCCAGTTCGCGAATCATGACCGGCGCAGCGATCGAGATGTTGGCCCGATCAACATGGTTGATCAGGGCTAACAAAAAGACCATCCCCACAATACGATAGCGAATCGGCCCGCGCATCATCCCCTCCTTATACTTGGGCGAAAAGATCCTCCACGCCTCTACCACGGATCGGGGCAATCGACAACCTTTGCCTCATCATCTCTTCTCTGGCACGGTAGTCTTGTGCTATGAGGAGGGACGGAGCAACGCAAACATAACACGTAAGGAGGACGCACCTATGCCGATTAAAGTTGTTGAATTGCACCATCACGGTATCCGTATTGGGACCAATCCGGAGGAAGTGGAGAAGGCACGCCAGTTCTATACTGAGGTCCTGGGACTGGAAACCGATTCCCATCGCCCCAATATCCCCACTATTCCGGGTTTCTGGATGTATGTCGGCCAGGGCGAGCGAACCACCCAGATTCACCTCATGGGCGCAACCGGCAAGTCACCCATGGCCCGTAGTGAGAAAGAAGATCCTACCCTCCCCCACGTTGCCTTAGCCGTGGAAAATATCCAGGAGGCACGTGAGGAGCTGGAACGCCGCGGCCTTTGGCATTGGGGCATTAAAGGCTTGGTCGGTCCGACCTCAGAGCAAATTTTTGTCCAAGATCCGTTCGGTAATGTGATCGAGCTTCATCAGGTCGGCTCCTGCTCCTGCAACAAGATCGCCCTCGGCGCGGGCGAGATGCGCGGAGGATAGTGAAGAGTGCAGAGTTATGAGTGAAGAATGAAGAGGAGAAAATCCGCAAGTCTCAGTCTTCCCATTCTTCACTCTTCATTCTTAACTCTTAACTGTTTCGAGGAGATCTCATGACCGAATCCTACAACCAACGTTTACTCTCAGCCGACTCACATATCGTCGAACCCGCGGACCTGTGGCTCACTCGCATGGACAAAAAGTGGCGTGAGAAAGCCCCACGCATCGCTGCCCTGGACGAAACCGGGGATTACATTGTCATCGACGGGCTACGGCCGCGTCCTCTGGCATTCGAGGGGCCGATGGCTGACCTGAAGGCGCAGGGGCTTGATATTCCTAAGCCCAAAGGCTTTCGCTACACCGACAACCGGCCCGGCTGTTGGGACCCGCATGAACGGCTCAAGGACCAAGATGTGGATGGCGTGGCCGGCGAAGTCCTCTATCCAGGAGTTGGTCTGACTCTGGTCCGCGCCCCAGACGCGGACTATCTCTATGCCTGCTGCCGCGCTTACAACGACTGGCTCGCCGAGTATTGCCAGCCCTATCCCGAGCGCCTCAAAGGTGTGGGGATGATCCCGTGCCGCGGACCAGTCGAGTGGGCAGTAGCCGAAACCGAGCGTTGCGCCAAACTCGGCTTGGTCAGTGAGATGCTGCCGGCCTGGGTCGATGACCAGCCGTATAACCTCGCCCATTGGGACCCGTTATGGGCGGCAATGCAGGACATGAACCTGGTAGCAAGCATGCATATCGGTGGCCGCGACCCGTTCGGTCGCGCGCACGGTCCTGGTGCCGGCGGCATCATCATCGGCGTCGTCAAATTCGAGATGAACGACACACTGCAACGCATTATCTGGGGTGGTGCGCCGGTGCGTTTCCCTAAACTCAAGTGGGCATTGGTCGAAAGTGGTATCGGCTGGATCGGTGCTGCTCTGGGATTTATGGACCACTGGTGGCACGATCACAAAGGCTGGATGGAGCCGCGCCTGCCCGAGCCGCCGAGCACCTATTTTCACCGGCAGTTCTACGCCACGTTCGAAGATGATCGCGCCGGCATTCTGACTCGTGAGTTGATGGGGGTAGACAACCTGATGTGGGGCTCAGACTATCCGCACACCGAAGGCGTATGGCCGTTCTCGCGCCAGCAAGTGGCGCAGAACTTCGCCTCGATTCCCGAAGCAGACACCCGTAAGATCGTTCACGACAACACGTTGCGCTTGTACGGATTCCCGCCAGCTTAATATGCCCGCCCGCATCTCCATAGGCACCCTAGCCGACTTCCCTGAAGGTCGCGGGGTAGGTGTCATCGCCGGCGGCAAACGCTTGGCGATTTTTCATCTCGGCGATCGATTCTTCGCCATTGATAATGTCTGCACGCACAATCGCATGCGGCTCGCCGACGGGCCGGTTCAGGGCTTAGTTATGACCTGCCGCACTCACGGCTCACGCTTCAATCTGGAAACCGGCGCAGTTGTCAAAGGCCCGGCGCGCAAGCCGGTGCGCACGTATCCAGTGTATCTCGTTGGAGAGAACGTCGAGGTGGAAGTAGATTGAGATCTTTGAGCTCAGTAGGGCGGGTCATGACCCACCCTACTTGATACTGAAGCGTGGAGGTTTCGATGAAATACAAAGTTGCGCTCCATCAGTCAGAAGAAGGCTTCAGTGTCTGGGTACCGGGATTACCGGGGTGCGTATCTCAAGGGGCAACGGAAGAGGAGGCATTGGCGAATATTGCAGATGCCATTCACGAATACCTTGAGGTTGTCATGGAGCAACTCGAAGGTGCAGAGATAAGGGAAATTGAGGTATCCGCTTAGAGGGCAATAGTGCCACGCTTGATGACATCTGCCAACATAGCTGCATCCTCATGCCAGGCTGCTACGTTAGGGTAGGGGAAGGTAGCGTGATCCTCGAAGACTACCTGTGGCGAGCG
>JACQEL010000060.1 GCA_016200595.1 Deltaproteobacteria bacterium | reverse complement strand
ACTACGGTCGCGTCGCCCGAGCGCACCATTACCATTGAGCCGCATCATTTGCAGAGCCATGAGCAACGGTTTGTGTCTATGTAGAAGACATTGCTATGCCTGACTTACAAGCCCTCAATCGCGAATCCCTCGTGCACTTAACTGTCAGAGGCCGCAAGAGCGGCAAGCCGCACACCGTGAAAATCTGGTTTGCCGCCGGCAACGGCAAGATCTATGTCACCTCGGCCCGTGGCGTGGATGCGGATTGGGTAAAGAACCTGCGTAAGAATCCCGATACTACCTTGCGCATCGGCTCTACGACTCTACAGGGAACTGCAATCTGGCGTGAAGATGCTGGCATCAGGACCGAAGTTCTGTCGCTGTTCTTACGGAAATATTTCCTGGCCAAGGTGTTCAAGTGGATCGGCTGGTACAAACAGGAATTTGCCTTCGAGATCACGCCGACCAGCTAATCCGTCATTGCATCCAGTCGCTGGCAGAATTCGAGTAATTCAGAATATTTCTCTACTGCCGCGGTGCCTTCAGGTGTGACCGGAGAATAGAGGAAGCCGAGCTGGCCGAAGACCGCGAGATCGGCAATACTCGGTTGCGAGGTGCTGAAAAAGAAGGGACCGTCGCCCAGTAGCTGCACTAGATTGGCGAGGTGTCTGTCCAATTCCTGCAGCAGGACGTTGAGTGGTAACCTCCCCAGCCCTTGGGCGCGAGTTTGTGACGCGACAAAACGTGGCGCCATAAGCTTGATCAACGGACGTACAACCGGCGGCAAATCTTTGCAGATTAACTTTATGGTACGAGTTGTGTTCGCCGGGATGTTCCAGCGCAGCACCATGCCGTACCAATACAGGGATTCGTCAGCCCAGTCTTCAAGCAAACGCTGTTGAGCCGCTATTGGGGGATCAGGAGACAACAGCGGCGGCTCAGGCTTGAATTCATCAAGTGCCCGTAGGATGAGGGTTGAGTCGAACAGCCGTTGGCCGTCGAGGTCAAGAGCTGGCATCTTACCTGTGGTCGGGTTATTACGGCGCAGATCGAAAGGACCATGTGGCTCATGCTGTTGGAAAGGAATCTGCTTCAGCATTAACCCGCGGTGGACTTTCTCGACAAAGGGCGAGAGGCGGTTACCATACAGAATGATCGCCATAACGGCTTTTATACCACAGGACAGGCAAGACGCTTATGGTCTTTCAGCAATTAGCTGGGCAAGGGATTGTCCAAATTGCTTCATTTGTTCATTGGATCATTGAGCCATTTTTTCATTGCTTCAATGACTCAATGGCTCAATTCTTCAAATGGCTCAATTCTTCCAGCAGCACCTTCGCTTCCTTCAGATCCACCGTATCAAACCCTTCAGAAGGTAGGCCGGAATAAGCGGCACCATCACCGGCACGCTCACCGGGCTGGGGAATGGCGGGGACTAGCCAGACAACCGGGCAGGGGGGCACAAGGGAGGGCAGCCGCCACGCCCGGTGCTGCCCTCCCCGCGAGTGGCGGTCTGCGGACGCTGCGAATGTCGCTCGTGCTTTCCAAGGAATGCACTCGTCAGAGCATCCTCCCTCTAAGGTAGGGGAAGCCTGTGTCGACTACAGTGTTATGAAGAAGAGGGAAGAGACTCTAGGTGAAGGCCCTCGATACGTTCAAAGTGATGCCGATTATTGGTCAGCACGATCAAATTATGCCGCAGCGCCGTTGCCCCAATGAAGAGATCCATATCCCCTGGTAAGTTTCCTGCACGGCGTAACCGTCGGCGTTCCTTGCCAAAGATGCGACAGGTTTCCTCATCGAGACCCAGTATGGTCACGCCCTGAAGAAAATCCTTAAGCCCTTGCGCTCTTTTGTCCGGTTCGGCTGCTCCATAGACGCCCTCATAGAGTTCACCCAGGGTGATAACCGAAATTGCCAAGCTCTGCCCCCCAAGCGCCTGTAAGCGTTCCACAAAGGGATCGCGGCCCTTCAAATAGTGGATAACCCAGTCAGTATCGACCAGATAGTGCAGGGTCACAGCTGTGGTTCAGGTCGGGTAGAACGCAACCGCTGCGTATAAATCTCTTCCAGCAGCACGTCCGTATCCATGTCTGCCCATACACCCGCAGCCTGTAGAAAGGCCTGTTGGCGCTTATTCTCGGAGTCCTGTGCTCCGTTCGCTTTAGAGGTGGGTGCCGAGCGATCTAAGTAAAGAGCGACCGCTTCCTGTAATGCCTCGGACAATTCTTTACCGCTCCCGTCAACAAGTGTGGCTAGTACCTGCTTGTCTGCCGGGCTCAGGCGGATATCGTTTGGGTCAGTCGCCATAGAGTAATTGGTGAGGTTTTCTTTCTATTACCGCACTTCTCCCTTTAGCACGGATCGGCTTTGAGGTATAGCAAAACGAAGCGAAGGAAGAAAATCAGATGGGGAGAGGGAAGACTTTCCGGTCAGGAGAGCTCCTCTAGCAGCACCTTCGCTTCCTTCAGATCCACCGTATCAAACCCTTCAGTGAACCAGCTATAGATGTCTGCCAGCATCCGCCTGGCCTCATCTTTCTTGCCCTGCTGCTGCCACAGCCGACTCAAGCTCACCGCCGCCCGTAACTCCAGCGACTTCGCTTGCTGCCGCCGCGCGATCTCAATAGCCTTGAGGAAACACGCTTCGGCTTCGGCTTCTGCTTGGGTGCTAGGTGTTGGCCGCCAGCACGGCGAGACGATACGACCGTTCTGCCTCTACCCCCGTAGCCTGCAGGGCGATCAGCCCTTCACGCAGCAGGGCAATACCCTCCTCCCCTTGTCCCTGTCTTACCACGGCTTCGCCCCGCTGGCTCGTGCCGATAGCGAGGTCAAGCGCAAAGCTATGTGCCGTAGACAGGGCAAGGTATTGCTCTACGTACGCTTGGGCGGTGTCTCCTTCTTTCCGCAAGAGATGGAACGCGGCGGCATCGCTAAGAGCCCTCGCCAGGGTAAAGGGGTGCGCCAATTTTTCGGCAAGGCGGAGCGCGTCGTGACTGCTTTGTAAGGCCTGATCGGGATGGCCCAGTATCCAGAGGTTCCACGCCGCACAGCTCCGACAGTAGACTTCCGGGCCGATGGGGCCTGTCAGAGCGCGTTCCTCAGCCTGGGACAAGGTACGGTCTTGCTCGAAGTGCTCACGGGCCAGGGCAAACTCGCCTAACCGGTACAACGTCAGCCCCATCAGAACGTGGGCTATCAGCAGGTAGTCGGGGTTCTGGACCTGTGGGGCAAGCGTTAGCAAGCGCTCCGTCAATTCACGGGCCGTCTGGTACTCCGCGCGTGCCATAAAAAACGTACAGAGTCCCATCTGGAGGGCAAAGAGCTGCGGGGACTGCCCGACCTGCTGGCACAACGTCCGGGCCCGCATGTAGACTCGCTCGACTTCGGGGGCCGCCCAGCCTAAGGTGGCTCGCAACGATATCCCGAGCGTTACGAGCAGCGTGAGTTCGTGCTGGGCGCGTTCGGGCGTCTCCGGCAATGTCTCAAGCAATGCGAGGCCTTTGTTGAGGTGACCGATCGCCTCCTGATGCGCACTCCGCCAGGTGGCCCGCTCCGCTGCCCGCTGGTGATACTGTACAGCCTGAGGGTACTGCCGGCCCCATTCAAAGTGCAGCGCCAACTCCGCCGCGATCTCTCCGGCTCGTTTGCCGTACGCCTGCTCTTTCCGCTCCCCAATCTGGCGATGCAACCGCACCCGCCGCGCTTCCGCTACCCGCTCGTAGAAGATGGTGTGGTACAGCGCATGGCAAAACTGGTAGCGCCCACTGACGGTCCCGTCGGGCCACTCCTCCAGCCCTCGCTCTTGTAAGAAGTGCCCCTGCCACGCCAACTTTTCACAGACCTCCTCAACTGCCTCGGCCTCCCGCTTGCTCCCCGCCGCTACCGCGGCCACCGCAAACTCTGCTCCTGCCACACTCGCCACCTCTAGCACCCGCTGTTCTTCCGCACTCAGCCGCTCGATCTGCCGCTCGATCAGTTGCCGTAGATTCTCGGGTACGTCCCCTGCCAGGTCCGCGACGTTCCCCTTTACTCGCCAGTGCCCTTCTTCCTCAACGACCACCCCTTGCCTCACCAGATGTTCGACCAGGTTGACCATGAAGAGGGCATTGCCGTCGGTGCGCCGGTGAATCACCTGCGCCAGCTGCTGGAACGGGATCGCTGCGGCCGGGCTCTGCCGCTGACCCTGCGGCCCGAGGGCAAACTGCCCGACGACATAGTCGGCCACGTCGCCTTCGGTCAGTAGCTCGAGCCGCAACTCCTCGCACTGCTCATGCGCCTGCAGCTCCTGGGTGATCCCTTTCAGCGGATGGCTGCTCACGATCACCTCCGTGGGCCGATAGGTCCCAATCACCAGCAGTCGCGCGGGCTCCCGCCGCCGGGCGAGGTACGCCAGGAGTTCGAGGGTGGAGGAGTCACTCCAGTGCAGATCCTCGAAGACCAGCACGAGCGGGCGCTCGGCCGTCAGGGCCTCGAGGGCCTCGGCGATTTCTCGCAGCATCCGCGCCCGAGTGACCCCCTGGACCTTGCGCTGCAACACCTCCAAATCCGCCTCACTGACCAGGGCTGGCATCTGCACCAGCCACGTCGGCGCATAGTGGCTAAGCACGTCCAGCACCTGCTGGCCCCCGGGCGCACGACCTAACTGGGTGAACGCTTCTAAGACCGGCAGGTAGGCTTCGCCCTCGCCGTACTGCTCGACGCACTGTCCGCGCCCGAGTCGTACCTGGCCCGTGGCCCGCACGCGGTCCAGAAACAGATCCACCAGCACCGTCTTGCCAATGCCCGCCTCCCCCGTCACGAAGCCGAGGCAGCGCGCGCCTCCGCCGGCGTGCGTGAGCCAGCGCTGCAGCTGCGTGCTCTCGCGGGTCCGGCCCACGATGCGCCGCGCAGCAATACGTGCCGCTGGCGCCTCCGTATCGGTCGCCTCGGCCCGCCCGTCCCCGAGAAACTGATAGCCCAGGTGGCCCACCGTCGCGATATAGCGCGGGGCGGCAACTTCTTCGTCCAGGGCTTCGCGAATCTCGCGCACACAGACCTTGAGCACGGTCTTGGTCACATAGGTGCCGGCCCACACCGTCTTGAGGAGTTCCTCTTTCGTCACGACTCGGCGCGGATGTTCCGCCAGATAGCGCAGCACGGCCCAGGGCTTGGCCCGCAGGGCGACCTCTTGTTCGCCGCGCCACAACCGTTCCGTGCTGGGGTCCAGCCGAAAGGGGCCAAAGAGAATTTGCTGCGCGTGTTCCATGGGTGCTCCGCTTCTGCTGCCCCTGAACCGAAACAGAACCATTCCTGAACCAACTCTGAACCGTTCGTCTCTGCCCCTGAACCGAGGCCTGCCGTAGGTTTTCTATCACCATGCAGGAGAAAAGCCAGAGCGCACCACGCCAGACACAAGGAAGAGCATGACGCCACACGAACCCTCACTACCAACGAACCATGCTTTTGTCGTGCAGTTCCGCACGGAGACGGAGCTGGAGCACGGTCGATGTACAGGTCGGGTCGAACATGTGGTGTCCGGGCAGGCCACGCATTTCGCCTCGCTGGAGGAACTGGTGGCGTTCATGGGGCAGGTGCTGACCGCAGTGCGCGCTCCGCACCGTCAGAACCCAGGAGGCGGCGGTGTATGACGCAGTCGCCACGCATGTGGCGGCGAGAAAGGAGGTGAGATCCCGTGAGGGTTGGAGAGTTTTTGCACAGCCGGATCCGTATAGGAGCTGAGGAGATCTGCATCCAACCCAGTAACAGGAGGGATGAGATGAACATCCAGCGGGCATCGGCTGCCCGATCCCCACTTTGTCTGCCAACGCAGTAAAACTGTGAGAGAGCCGGCAGCGGCACTCACTAACACACAAGGGAGGTTGTATGAAGAAGCGTTACTTTACTATCGGCATCGCCTTGGCACTGATGCTGGCGGGGGGGCTGGGCAGAGCCGAGGCCAAGTCACGACACTTTGTCAGCGACTATGCGGGAAGCGGGGTCGATGGGGTGATCGATACCAATGGCGACGGCATGACTGCCGGCGTGACGACCGGGATCGACAATACTAATCTGGGCCGCTTTCTCTTCCAAACAGAGAGCGAATTCCTCCCCGCCCTGGCCACCAACGTAAGCTGCCCGGCCGGCACAGCGGAGTTCCCCCTGCTGCAAATCCATAGCGTACTCACCGACCAGAAGACGGGGGAGCAGCTCTTCTTGACCTATACGTCGGGCGCGGGCTGCGTTGATTTCACCACGCTCACGTTCACCGCTCATGTGCAAGGCGCTTTTACCGGGGGCACGGGCCGGTTTGTCAACGCGGCGGGCACCTTCGAAGAGGACGACACTGGGAGCATCTTGGTCTTTGATCTCCCGGCATTCCATCGTCTCACCAACGTCAGCGGTACCCTGACCGGCACGATCACCGGGGTGAAGTGAAGGATGGATAGTGGGACTAAATCGAACCACATGACATTGGTAACACTGCCATGTGGTTCGGGTAGGGGCGAAGCTTGTATTCGCCCTGCTGAGTGCGTCCTGCCGGTGGGCGATCACAAGGATCGCCCCTACACTGTGTGCCAATCTTTTGTGGTCCGACTCAGGGCTGCTGCCGCCTCATCCCAGTTGCAAAAGCCCTGAATGCCTTATTCAGGCTGAGCTTATTTCTCCGGCACGATCCGCAGTACCTGATCATCCTTTGGTCCAGGCTGGGCTCGACCATCTCGGTTACTGGTCGTAAAGTACAGCGCGCCATCTGGACCAGTGACGACTTCGCGGATGCGGCCAAAAGTCCCTTGCAGCAGTGCCTCGTGCGATTGCACGGCAGTGAAATCTGGGGGAGCCAGCACTACGCGATGGAGGTGCTGACCACGCACAGCGCCGAAGAAGAAATTATTAGTGAACTCGGACAGGCGAGTGCCAGAATAAAACGTCCCGCTCGCCGGCGCGATGGCTGGCGTAAAGGAAAGCAGATGCGCTTCCATGCCCGCGTGGGTTTGCCCATGGTGAATGACCGGCCAGCCATAATTTTCCCCGGCCCGGATCAGATTGAACTCGTCTCCTCCTCCAGGGCCGTCGAAGCCCGATGGTCCATGTTCCGTGCTAAAGGCAATTTTTGTCGTCGGATGCCAAGCTAAACCTTGGGCATTGCGGTGACCCAGGGTATACACCGGCGAGCCGGGGAAAGGGTTATCGGCTGGAGTCGTGCCATCTGAGTTGAGGCGCAGAATTTTGCCGGCGAGGGAGTCCAGCTGCTGTGCCAACTGCCGTTCAGTCGCATCCCCGGTAGTCACGTACAGCTTGCCATCCGGACCGAATGCCACACGGCAACCGTCGTGAACTTGCGCGCCCGGGATATTATCAAGAATAATCGTCCGCTCGCTCAGCGCGCCTTTTGCCTCGCGATAACGCACTACCCGGTTGATGATCGCGCCGTCGCTTCGGGTGGTATATGACAGATAGAGAAAGTGGTTGGTAGCGAACTGCGGATCCAGCGCGACCGCCATAAGCCCGCCTTCGCCTCCATCGAGGTGGAGAACGTCGGGAAGCGTTGCGACTGGCTCTGATTTGAGCTGACCGTTTTCGATCACGCGCAAGCGCCCGGGCCGCTCGGTAACGAACAGCCGGCCGTCAGGTGCGAAAGCCAGCGCCCAGGGAATCTCTAGTTTTTGCGCTATAACTTCGACGCGGAAACCAAAACCGCTGGCGGTGCGATACACGGTAGCGGAGTCGCCCTCGGCATACGTGCAAGGGGGAACAAAAAGAAATAGTAATGCAATACAGAGAAGGTTCCTTCTCCCCGTGGAGCCTTGATTAATCAAGGCTCCACAAAGGGACAGGGTGAGGAGGCGCACGGTAGCAGCCTGAGCTGGGAAAACCCTCATACCAGCCCTTTCCCGCTTTGAGGGAGAGGGAGAAGTCGAGAAGGTAACTGTGTTCATAATGTCCGATCCACTACCGCAACTCACGGAAGAATGCCCGGATTTCATCGACCAGAAGTTGGGGTTTCTCCATCGCCGCAAAATGGCCGCCTGAAGGCATCTGCGTCCAGCGTCGGATGTTATAAGCCCGCTCGGCCCACTCGCGCGGCGGGCGCGCCAGTTCGGCAGGAAAAGAGGCAACTCCGGTCGGTACTGTGATCTTCTCTTCTTTCCCCAGACGCCAAGGGTGGTGGCGCTCCTCATAATACAAGCGAGTAGAAGAGTTAATGGTTTGTGTGATCCAATAGATCATCACGTTAGTGAGGAGCTGGTCTTTGGTATACGAGCGAGCAAGGTCGCCACCGCAGTCACTCCAAGTACGGAACTTCTCGGTAATCCACGCGCACAGCCCAACTGGCGAGTCGTTGAGGCCGTAGGCCAAAGTCTGAGGCTTGGTCCCCTGAATACCCTGATAGCCAGTTTCCTCTTGTCGCCAGGCGTCCATTTCTTTCAACCAGGCTTGCTCTGCCGCAGACAGGTTCTGACGATTAGCGGGATGGGGAGCGACACCTACCATATTCAGGTGAATGCCGACCACATTCTGCGGATAGGCAAAGCCAAGCCGGGAAGTAACCATCGCGCCCCAGTCTCCTCACTGCGCACCATAGCGAGTGTATCCCAGGACATCCCGCATCAACACCGCGAACCAGTCGGCAATGCGGCTAGGGTTGACTCGACGTTCGTGCGTGGGATCGGAGAAGCCGTACCCCGGCAGCGAGGGGATAACCAAATCGAAAGCATCAGCCGGGTCGCCACCGTGAGCAGCCGGATCGGTGAGTGGGCCGAGAATTTCCATGAACTCGTAGAACGAACCTGGCCAGCCGTGGGTGATAATCAAAGGCAGCGGCTTAGGGCCTTTACCGCGTTCATGGATGAAGTGGATGCCTTGGCCGTCAATATTCACGCGGAAGTGAGGCCAGCGATTAATCTGCCGCTCCTGCGCGCGCCAGTCGTAGCGGGTGCGCCAATAGTCGACCAGCTCTTTGAGGTATGACAGATTGGCACCATAGTCCCAGCCGCTCTCAGGCATTTCTCCTGGCCAGCGTACCCGGTCGAGTCGCTCGCGCAAGTCGGCGAGCACGGTGTCAGGGACATTAATGGTGAAGGGCTCGGGGGTGGTGTGTTGTGGCATGGGCTCCTCCCTTTTTGATTGCGGATTGTAGATTGCGGATTGCGGATTGAAAACTAAAGCGACTCACATAACCTCAGGCAAGCACGTATATGAATCTCTTATGGTCTCTAGGGGTTTTTCTTCGGACCTCGGACCTCGG
>JACQEL010000771.1 GCA_016200595.1 Deltaproteobacteria bacterium | reverse complement strand
CCTCATGTCGTGCATTCCGGTTTAGTGTGAGGAAGGAGGTGCGATGAGACGAGCGCTGATTACTGGCATTACTGGGCAAGATGGTTCCTATTTGGCCGAATTCCTGCTGGAAAAAGGCTACCAAGTCTATGGTGTGGTGCGGCGCGTCAGTGAGGAAAACGGCAAACGCATCGCCCACATCAAGGATCGCCTCCACCTCCTGCAGGGAGACCTGCTGGACCAATCCTCGCTTGCCGAAGCCTTGCGGGAAAGCCAGCCGGATGAAGTGTATAACCTCGCCGCCCAATCCTTTGTGCCCACTTCGTGGAATCAGCCTCTGCTCACCGGTGAGTTCACGGCGTTGGGAGTCACGCGTTTGCTCGAAGCCGTGCGCCGGTTCAACCTGCAGACTCGTTTCTACCAGGCCTCCACCAGTGAGATGTTTGGTAAAGTACGGATCAATCCGCAAAACGAGCACACGCCTTTCTATCCCCGCAGCCCGTATGGCGTGGCGAAGGTGTATGGGCATTGGATTACGGTCAATTACCGCGAGAGTTATGGGCTCTTTGCCTGTTCGGGCATCTTGTTCAATCATGAGTCTCCCCGGCGTGGGTTTGAGTTCCTTACCCGTAAGGTCAGCGTTGGCGTAGCGCGTATCAAACTGCAGCTGACCAAAGAACTGCGGTTGGGCAATTTAGAGGCCCGGCGCGACTGGGGCTTTGCCGGTGATTATGTGCGAGCGATGTGGCTCATGCTTCAGCAAGAGGAGCCGGATGACTATGTGGTGGGCATGGGAGAGACGCACTCCGTCAAGGAATTCGTCGAGACCGCTTTTGCCGCGGTGAACTTGGACTGGCGAGAATATGTTGTCGTTGACCCTCAGTTCTTTCGCCCGGCGGAGGTTGACCATCTCTGTGCCGACTCTAGCAAGGCCAGACGGGTGTTGCGCTGGGAACCAAAGGTCTCCTTCCCGGCCCTCGTCCAGATGATGGTTAAGGCTGACCTCGAGCGGCTGCAGGCTGAGATGGTAGTGGTGGAGAGGATTGAGCGTGAACAACTGGAGCGGGAAGTATGAAAAAGATCCTTCCAAAATCTGTGGTTCTGGGGAACTTCATGGAGCAGGAGGGAGCATGACAGTGTGGGCACGAGAGCAGGTGATAGTCACCGGAGGCGCAGGATTCCTTGGTTCGTACGTGGTGAAGGAATTACAGGAGCGGAACTGCCGGGCCCTCACGGTTCCCCGTAACACTGACTACGACCTGACCGAAAAAGAAGCAATTATCCGCTTGTATGAGGAAGCTCAGCCGGAGGTCGTGATCCATCTCGCCGCCGTGGTTGGTGGCATCGGCGCTAATAGGCAACACCCAGGGCGGTTCTTTTACGACAATGCCATCATGGGGATTCAGCTCCTGGAGTACGCCCGGCGCTTCGGGGTGAAGAAATTCGTGATTGTCGGCACGGTCTGTTCCTATCCGAAATTTACGCCGGTGCCATTTCGGGAAGAGGACCTCTGGAATGGCTACCCGGAAGAAACCAATGCCCCGTACGGCTTAGCGAAAAAGATGCTGCTGGTGCAAGCGCAAGCCTACCGGCAGGAATACGGCTTCAACGCCATTTCTCTCTTGCCAGTCAACCTCTATGGGCCCGGGGATAATTTTCATCCAGAAACCTCCCATGTCATTCCGGCCCTCATTCGTAAGTTTGTCTCGGCGGTGAGAACCGGCCAGGAGGAAGTGTCTGCTTGGGGCACCGGCAAGGTTTCCCGTGAATTCTTATATGTCGAGGATGCCGCCCGGGCGATTATCCTGGCGGCAGAGCGGTATGACAAACCTGACCCGGTGAACCTCGGCTCTGGGATGGAAATCACCATTCAGGATCTTGCCGCACTTATTGCCGAACTCTGTGGTTTTCACGGCAGGCTCATGTGGGATCCGCTGCAGCCGGATGGCCAACCGCGCCGTTGCCTGGATACCAGCCGGGCGGAACAAGAGTTCGGCTTTCGCGCCGCCATGGGATTTCGCGAAGGACTGCGGCGGACCATTGCCTGGTATCGGCAGCACGAAGCTTAGGCGACTGAGGGCACTGTGGATACCGTGAGCCAAGGACCATTAGTCTCGATCGTAACGCCGTCGTATCACCAGGGTCGTTACATCGCGGACACGATTGGCAGCGTGTTGAATCAGGACTACCCGAACCTCGAATACCTGGTGATGGATGGCGGTTCCACGGACGGTACGGTGGAGATCTTACGGCAGTACGGGGACCGCCTCGTCTGGCTCTCGGAAAAAGACCGAGGACAAGCTGACGCGATTAATAAAGGCCTGCGGATGGCAAGGGGGGAGATCTTGGGATGGCTCAACTCGGATGATACCTATGAGCCAGGCGCAATTAGCAAGATCGTGCAGTATTTCCGGACCCATCCGGACGTTGCTCTGGTCTATGGTGAGGGGCACCATATCGATGCGCAAGGTCACTATTTGGAGCGCTATCCTACTGAGCCCTTTGATCGCCAACGCCTGCAGGAGACTTGTTTCATCTGCCAGCCGACCGTGTTTTTTCGCGCTGAAGTTTTCCGCGCACTAGGCCCCCTCGATGCCGACCTACTCTACTGTCTGGATTATGAGTATTGGCTGCGTGTCGCCAAACGATTTCGTATTGGCTTCCTTGCCGAGCACCTGGCGAATTCGCGCCTGCACGGCGATACCAAGACGCTTGCTCGGCGGGTGCAGGTGCATGAGGAGATCCTGCGGGTTGTGAAACACCATTGCGGGAGGGTGCCGACCCCTTGGATTGCGACCTATGCGTATTTTTACTTAATGGAGAAGCTGCAACCGCATCTCGTGGGAATTTCCAAGGAAGGCTGGGCATCGCCGTGCGTGCGGATCTTCTTGCGCGGTGATTGGCGGCAGTATCCGTATCTCCTTTTGCAGGGTACTGCCCTGGGAGACCTCCCTTCGCTGTGTATTGTCAGGGACAACCAGATAGTATACAAAACCGCCATCCAGAAAGGAGAATTTGCGGTTAAGGAATGGATTGCAAGGCACGATTCTCTGCCCAACGATTTACCAAGCGTCGAAGTGAATTTGCTTACCGAGAGACTGCTGACGCTCCGAGAGAGCGAGCTCACAGGTGACTCGCGATCGCCTGCCTATCGCATCCGCAAACTCTCCTTATGCGACGAGCGCGGACGCGAGGTGGTGTTGTATACGAACCGTACGGTCTGGCTTTTTCTTTCGATGCTGCCCTTGCTGGTACTCTGGAAATCCTTACTCATCAACCATCGATTCCCCTATGCTGAACTCCGGCGAAGCCGGGGGAAGTTGCGTCATATCTTGAAGAAGCTTTGGTCCGGTCATGGT
>JACQEL010000812.1 GCA_016200595.1 Deltaproteobacteria bacterium | reverse complement strand
CTCGATTTTTTGCGGGAGTTCCAGGGCTAGAGCGGTTTGCGCTCGAGTGCGTCCTGGGAGCGCGCCCATCTTGGGCGCTTTTTAGGCGGGCGGGACGCCCGCGCTCCCAGTATTATTAAATCCACCGCAATCGAGTTAGACTCCGCGGAACTTCGGCGCACGCTTCTCGGTCATCGCCGTGATGCCCTCCTTGGCATCCTCGGTGGTCCAGGTGTGGGCTTGATATTCGGACTCGACCTCGAGGGCGGCGTCGAGCAGGTCTGCCTCCCCCCGATACAGCGCACGTTTCGCCAGGCGCACGGCGACCGGCGCGTTACTGGCAATCTCACGCGCCAGTGCTCCAGCTTCGTCCATCAGTTTCTCCAGGGGGACGACGCGATTCACTAGCCCCATCGCAAACGCCTCTTCGCCGGTATAGAGCTTGCCGGTGAAAATCACCTCGCACGCCTTGGCGAGCCCAACGATGCGGGGAGTGGTAAAGGTTCCGGCCATGCCTGGGTGGATGCCGAGACGAACAAAATTCAGCCCCATGCGGGCGTTCGCCGCGGCGATGCGCATGTCGCAGGCCAGGGCGACACAGAACCCCGCGCCTACGGCTGGACCATTGATGGCAGCAATGGTGGGGATCTCCAGTTGTCGCACTGAGAGGTAGCGTTGGTAAAACGCCTTCGGAGGTTCGCTATTGCCACTGCCACCCCCAGTGGTGCGACTCTGCAAGGTGCCCTTGGCACCGCCAGCGCAAAATGCCCGGCCAGCGCCGGTCAGAATGAGGACGCGGGCGCTGTGATCTTGGTTGAGGGTGCGGACCACGTCAGTCACCTCGTCGCCCATGGCCGCGGTCATGGCATTGAGATTTTCCGGGTGGTTGAAGGTGAGAGTGACGATACCGTCTTGTTGATCCACAAGAATGTGTTCATAGGTGGCCATAGCGGCTCCTGAGAGAAGTAGGGGCGCAGTTGCTGGCGCCCCGGGATAGCCAATTCGTGCAGGCAAACTGTCGGACCGCGTGTCCTGACAGGTGCTCTACTGAAGCCCGTCTTTAGCCGGCCTGCTGTTTCGGTTCCTCACCACGAGTTCTACCCCGGCGTACGGGTGCGGTGATCGTCACCTCAGCAGGCGTCGGCAGAAAATCGATTTTGACCCGCTCGGAATCGATGGCGACGTGGCGGCTAATGGTTTCCATGATGTCCTTACGTAAGGCTGCCATCTGTTCGGGGGAGAGGCCCAGGCGATCGTACATCACCACCACCTGCAGGCGGTCTTTGGCGAGTCCCGCGCTTCCCTTATTCCCTAATAACCGCTGGACGAATGTACCCCAGGCCATGTGTTATCTCCTTGAGAAGAGTTTGCCGAGGCGGTGGAAGATCCCACCGTGTCCATTGAGCTCGGGAATGGGCACGTCCTCCCCGAGAATCCGCCGCACGATGCGTCCGTACGCCTGTCCCGATTGCGATTTCTCATTCAACACAACCGGTGAGCCACGATTGCCAGCGACGACGACTTCCTCGTCTTCTGGGACGATCCCGAGCAGATTGACCGCCAAGATATCGAGCACATCTTGCTGATCCAACATGTCGCCGCGCTGTACCATCTGGGTGGACATGCGGTTGATAATCAACTGCGGATCCCCCAAAGAATTTTGCAGCAGTCCGATGACACGGTCCGCGTCGCGCACCGGTGAGACGTCCGGCGTGGTGATCACGATCGCCTCGTCGGCGCCAGCGACCGCGTTACGGAACCCCTGTTCGATGCCAGCCGGGCAGTCGATCAGCACGAAATCGAAGTCTTCTTTTAACTGAGCGGCCAACTCGCGCATTTGCTCGGGGCTGATCGCTTCCTTTTGGTCTATCTGCGAAGCCGGCAAGAGCGCAAGGTGAGGGAACCGCTTATCTTTGACTAAGGCTTGGCGCACCTGACAACGGCCCCGCACGACGTCGACCAAGTGATAGACGATGCGGTTTTCTAGCCCCATGATGATATCGAGATTGCGCAGGCCGATATCACCATCAATCAACACGACTTTGCGGTCATGCCGGGCCAAGCCGAGGCCAAGGTTGGCAGTCGCCGTGGTCTTCCCGACTCCACCCTTGCCCGAGGTAATGACAATAGCTCGTCCGCTCATAACTCCGGGCCTCCTATAGCTTCCCTTGATAGGGTTCCACCACAATCCGTTCGTCCTTGACCCGGGCGAGCTCCGGCCGCGGCGAACCCCGGTGGTTCTGTTCCTCATCCGCTCGGGCGATAAACGGTCCAATACGGAGTTGCAAAGGTGTCAGGTTTAGCGCAATAACCACCGCGTCCGCGTTGTCGGGATAGCCCGCGTGGACCACGCCACGCAAAGTGCCGACGACGATGATGTCGCCCCCCGCGAGAATTTCCGCTCCTTGATTGACATCCCCCACCAACACCACCTCACCGCCGAAAACCTCTTTCTGACCGGACCGTAAGCCACGACGCAGATACAGCGCAGTGCTTCCTCCCGCTGCGGTTACCTGAGCTTTTTTGCTCTCCTGCGCCGACAGCTGCAGATGCTCTCGCACCGGGAGTCCTTCTTTATAGAGCAATTCCCGGCTCGCGGCGGCGGCGGCGACCGCGTAGCGGGGCACCAAGCCTTCACGATGCAGCATCTCCTTCAGCGTCCACCACTCCTCTTTGTTGAGGTGACGGTCACCGAAGTGAAGGATCACTGGCGAGTCGCGAAAAAATCCGTTGGCCCGAGATAACTCTTCTTCCACTGCGGTGATGACCGCAGGAAACGGCGCTTGGTCATCGAAGAGAAAAGTCGGCCCGCTTTTCAGCCCTTTAATGCTGAAGAGATCCACACCACCCCTTTGCACCACGACAAATCCATTATGATAAAGATTGTATATGAAGTTGTTCCAAGTCCACCCCCCTAGCAGAAAAATAGCCAGTCCACAATATCTGGTGGATTCTTGTCATAGGGAGAGGCCCTGGTTGCGGTTCTTATCCAGGGAGATATAAAAGTGCTACGGTACCGCAGGTTGAGAGGAGGTGAGTGAGAAGTGCATCGCGAACGCGAGAAAGAAATCCGTCGGCGTCGGAAACGGCGCGAGAAGGCGCTCAAGCGCCGCGTTAAAGGGCTGAAGTCGCAGGCGAAAAAAACCTAGACGAACGTATCTGGTAGAGCACCGGCTAGGGGTGCCTGAAGAAGGTTTGTAGTAAATCTGCTGCGATTGGCGCATTTCCTACTCTGGACAGGCCACTGGCCTGTCCTCCCCCGAGCCTCTCCTGTCTTGGTGGCGCGGTTGGTTCGGTTGCCTCTATAGTTTTCCTATTTGAATTGTGGATACCGCCGTTCATGCTTCGACTTCGCCCGTAGGGCTACGCTCAGCACGAACGGAAAGTGGAGCGAGAGATAAAGCCGTTCACCCTGAGCCCTTCGACAGGCTCAGGACAGGCTACGCGCAGCGAAGTCGAAGGGCGAACGCGGGTTAGTTCTTATCTATCTCAAAAGGGGTCCCTATAGCTCGCCGCTACTCTTCGGCTTGTAAGGTGAAACTGCGCCCTTTGGCGTTTAGTTCGACGGCGTCGCGGCGGATCTCGACTACGGTATAGCCCTCAACAGTATCTCCTTCATGGGCGAGGGTGAGTGGCCCACCATTGATCTTGATGAAGGCAAGACGTCGGTCCGGTTCGGGTGACCATTGCAGAAAACTGAGGGAAGTGTTGGGCGGCATCGTCACTGCAGTTGAAGTCAAAGAAGAAGACTTCGTCTTGGGAGTGGCTGTCCGCGGAGCGGAAGCTTCAGACAAAGCTTTCTGCACAGCTTCAGGAGACGGCAGGGGTTGACCCCGCGCAGCTTTCGCTGCGGCAGCCAATTCGCGCAACTTGTCTAAAGACGCCTCGTTATGGTGCTCAGCTGTCCTGGCCTGGCGTGCTTCTCTGCGAGCGGCACGCTGTGCTTCTTGTGGATTGAGGAGTTGCGGGATTGGTGCCGCTTGGGCGGGAGGAACCGCAGGAGGGGTTGCTGCTGACGTTGGCGGCGAGGAGACCACAGGCATTTTTGCGGGCGCTGACGGCGGAGGCATCGGGCT
>JACQEL010000811.1 GCA_016200595.1 Deltaproteobacteria bacterium | reverse complement strand
TGCGGATTGAGGTCAAAGTTGTTTAGAGGCTGGTAGACAGCAATCAATCGCTCGCCTTGATCCGCTACGATTAATGGCTCAATCGGCTTGCACTGTATCCACGACTCCAACTTCGTTTCATCGACTGGATCTTGTACATGCGTCCCGTATTCCGCTTTGGGCCACTTATACGGAACCGAGATAATGACGGTCCGCCCTGTCTCCAACAGCTTTTGGACGAAGGCCGTGGGCTCTGGTAGGTGCTCTAGGACCTGAAGGCAAAGAACCAGGTCGAAGGTACATTCCGGCTGATAGGCCATGAAATCTGTCTCGATCGTTTCAATACCGACCTGCGGAAGGATATAACGTATATCAAGCGCCACCCGTCGCTGAAACCAATCTAACTGACGTAGCACCTGTGTCTCGTTTGCCCCCACATCAATCACTTGCCCTCCAGTTGGCGCGTAGACCCTCGCCAGCCGTATCACCTCTTTATAGTATTGGAAGTCCTTGCGTCTTTCCCAATAGCCCGGTCCAGAACGTAAGCCCAGGACGGAACGCCACCATGGGCGAAGGGCACGATACAGCCCAGGAAAGTGCCGTTTCAGCCAGTCGGCCAAAGCCTTGATAATCACAGAAAGTTCTCCCTCGAGTCTCACTCCACGACGTCGAAGTGGGCGGCGACGCTGGAACAGCCTGTCAACTACTCACTTGACAAAGCGATAGGCCGCCCGGTCGCTTGGTCGTGCTTTCTCAATCGTCAGTCTGCTGCCCTGATAACAGGAGGTTCGCTCTCGTGTGGAGTTGACAGAACGGCTTTCTTCCGATGAAAGAGCCGCTCGACCACGTAGAAGGAGACCGGGATGAGAAAGATGGCTAGGAGGGACGCCGCGGTCATTCCGCCGATGACTGCCGTCCCGAGAATCTGCCGCGACTTCGCTCCTGCCCCCACGGCGATCGCCAAGGGCACCGCCCCCAAAATGAAAGCAAAAGCGGTCATCAGAATGGGACGCAGGCGCAGCCGCGCACCCGTCAGGGCCGCATCCATAACCGACTTGCCACGCTCGGACTCTCGCTTGGCGAACTCGACAATCAGGATGGCATTCTTGGCCGACAGCCCGATGAGCATGATGAGGCCGACCTGGGCATACACATTGTTCTCGAATGCGCGTAGCCACAGCACCAGAAAAGCGCCGAGGACGGCGATCGGCGTACCGAGGAGCACACTGAAAGGCAACGTCCAGCTCTCGTACTGTGCCGCCATGATGAGGAATACTACTACCAGTGAGAGCCCGAAGACGACGCTCGCGGGCACACCTTGTGCGGCCTGCTTCTCCTGGAACGACATGCCCAGGTAGTCATAGCCCATCTCGCTGGGCATGGTCTCGGCGAACACCTGTTCCAGCGCCGCCATCGCTTGGCCCGTGCTGTAGCCGGGCGCCACTGCCCCGTTGATCTGCGCGGCCCGGTAGCCGTTGAAGCGGATGGTAAATTCCGGGCCGTAGGTAGTCTTCATGCTCACCAGGGTAGAAAGCGGCACTGCCTGCCCTTCGGCGTTGCGGACGCGGAATTGGCCAATATTCTCCGGGGTCGTACGATATTCACCCTCGGCTTGGACGTAGACTTGCCAGACGCGCCCGAAGCGGTTGAAATAGTTGACGAAGACGCCGCCCATGAACGCCTGCAGCGTGCGGTAGACCGCGCCCAGATCCACGCCCTGTTTCAGCGCCTTGTCGTGGTCTACGTCGGCATAAACTTGCGGGACGCTGGGAATGAAAGTCGTGGTCAGGGATGAGAACTCCGGGCGTGCGCGGGCCACTTCCAGGAACTTGTTGGTGTGCTGCGCCAGGAAGTCGACGCCTTGGCCAGAACGATCTTCGAGCAGGAACGTAATGCCGCCGGAGGTACCGACGCCGGGGATGGCGGGCGGCGAAAACGCGAACGCCTGCGCCTCCCGCAGTCCGGCGAGCCGCTGATTGAGGCTGCGCATGATGACCTCGGCACTTAACCCTTTTGCTTCGCGCTGGCCCCAGGGTTCCAGCATGACGAAAAAGAAGGCGTTGTAGGTGGTGTTCGAGAAACTGAGCATGCTGAAACCGACGACCGCGTTGGAGGTCTCTACCCCAGGCGTTTCTTTCAGCATCGCTTCGATCTTTTTGGTCACTTCGTCGGTACGCTGTAGCGAGGCAGCCACTGGCAGCTGCACATTGAGGTAGAAGTACCCCTGATCCTCCTGCGGCAGAAAGCTGGTGGGCAGCCGCGACCCGAACCAGCCGGCGAGCGCGGCGAAGGCCAGGAGCAGCAGCATGGAGAACGCCGCTTTGCGCATCAGATAGGCACACCAGCTCACGTAGCCTTCGGTGAGGCGGCCGAACGCCCGGTTGAACCCGCGGAAGAACGCCCCCACCGGCCCACGGACCTGCCGGCGCGGCCGCAACAGGAGGGCCGACAGCGCCGGGCTGAGAGTGAGGGCGTTGAAGGCGGAGATGACCACCGAGACCGCGGTGGTCACCGCGAACTGCCGGTAGAGTCCTCCCGTGATCCCGGGGATGAACGCGCTCGGGATGAACACCGCCACCAGGATCAGCGCGATCGCGATCACCGGGCCGGACACCTCTTCCATCGCCTTCAAGGTCGCGTCACGCGGCGACAGCCCCTCTTCGATGTGACGCTCGACCGCCTCGACCACGACGATGGCGTCGTCCACCACCAGGCCGATGGCGAGCACCAACCCAAAGAGCGACAGGGTGTTGATCGAGAAACCCAACAGCGGGAAGACGATGAACGTCCCCACCAGAGAGACCGGCACCGCGAGCAAAGGGATCAACGTCGCCCGCCAGCCTTGCAGGAAGAGGAACACGACGAGGGTGACCAGGGCGACCGCGGCAAAGAGCGTCTTGACGATTTCCCTGATGCCCTCGGTCACGGCCCGGGTGGTGTCGAGCGATATCCCGTACTCCACATCGGCTGGGAAGCGCGTCTTCAGCTCTGCCAGCAGCGCCTTGGCGCGGTTGACGGTGTCGAGGGCGTTAGACCCGGGAATTTGGTAGATCGGAATAACTGCGCCGGGCTGGCCGTTGATGCGTCCGTGCATATTATACACCTGCGACCCGAGTTCCACGCGCGCGACGTCTTTCATGCGCACAATGGAGCCGTCAGGGTTGGCCCGCACGACGATGTTCTCGAACTCTTCGACGCTGGTGAGGCGGCCCCGCGCTCGCACCGTATAGGTATAGACCTGTCCGGGCGGCACGGGCTCGGCGCCGATCTGGCCGGCCGGGTTCACGTTGTTCTGCTTGACCAGCGCCTCGATGATCTCGTTGACCGTGATGTTCAGCTTGGCAAGGGTGTCGGGCCGCACCCAGAAGCGCATGGCATACTGGCCGGTCCCGAAGACGTTGACCTGGCCGACCCCCGGCACTCGGGTCATCGGATCGTAGATGTTAATGTAAGCGTAGTTGGTCAGGAACAGCGTGTCGTGGGTGCCGTGCGGCGAGTACAGGGAGAAAATCGCCAGCGGGCTCGCCACCGCCTTGCGCAGCGTAATGCCATAGTTGCGCACCTCCATCGGCAGTTGGGATTCGGCCTGGGCGTAGCGCATCTGCGTGAGAATCTGGTCGGTGTTCGGGTCGGTGCCGACGTCAAAGATCACGTTCAGCCGCACCTGGCCGTTGTTCGAGTTGACCGAGTACATGTAGAGCATGTTGTCCACGCCGCTCATCTGCTGTTCGACAGGCGTGGCCACCGACTGCTCAAGCGTCAACGCGTCGGCGCCGACGTACGTCGCCCACAGCTGGATCTGCGGGGGAGCGATGTTGGGGAACTGCGCGATTGGTAGCTGTACGAGCGCGGCAGCCCCGACCATCACCATGAGGATGGCAATGACCATGGCCACGATCGGCCGGTTGATGAAGAATTTTGCCATAGTACGTTGCCTCCGCTCCGCCTTAGAGCGTGTCTGCAAACTTCGGGTACCAAGTCATTGCGAGCGGCGCGAAGCAATCTTTGCGTGTAAGAGAGATTGCTTCGTCGCCGGAGTTTATCCTGAGCGTAGTCGAAGGGGCTCCTCGCAATGACACCTGCCTCCGGTTTGCAGACACGCTTTTAGGTTCCACTCGGGGAGCCGGCTGCCGTCTGCGCGGGGGCAGGCTCCGCCGCGGACGACTTCGGATTCACCGTCATCCCGGTTTTCACTTTCTGTACGCCTTCAACCACGACCCGCTCGCCCAGCTTGAGTCCTTGGGTGATGATCCACATGTTCCCCACCTGCTCGCCAATTTTCACCGGGCGGATGTCTATTTTATTCTCGGCCCCTACCACCGCCACCTGACTGCTGCCTTGTAATTGCTGGACCGCCACTTGTGGCACCAGCAGCGCTCCTTTGCGGGTCTCGGCCGCGACCCGGATCTTGGCATACTGACCGGGACGCAGAATATTCTCGGGATTGGGAAACAAGCTCTGCATAGTAATGGTGCCGGTCCGTAGATCGACCTGGCGGTCGGCGAGGCTAAACGTGCCCCGTTCGGGATACACGCTGCCATCGGCGAGGGTCAACTCCAGCGGCGCCCGCTGGCCGCCCCGCCCTTGCTCTAGTTCGCGGATCCTGCGGGCGAAATGGAGGTACTCCTGTTCGCTAATAGGATAATAGACCTTGATAGGGTCGACCTGTGAAACGGTAGTCAGCACGGTGGTCGGGGTGACGAGGTCGCCGATCTGTGCCACGGAGATACCGGCGATCCCATTGATCGGAGCGGTGACCTTGGTCCAGCTCAGGTTGAGTTTAGCCCGGTCCACGGCGGCGCGGGCCGCTTCGACTGAGGCTTTGTCCGCTTGGTTGGATTGTATCGCGTTGTCGAGTTCCTGCTGGCTGATGGCTCCCTCTTGGGCCAGAGGCGTATAGCGGCTGACGTCGTGTTGAGACTTACCGAAATTGGCCTCAGCCCGGCGCAGATCTCCCATCGCCTGATCGAGGGCGGCTTGGTATTCGCGCGGGTCGATGGCGAACATGAGCTGTCCTGCCTCGACCAGGGAGCCTTCTCTATAACCCCGTGATTGCAGGTAGCCCTGGACGCGCGGGCGGATTTGCGCGTTCACGTTGCCCTCCGTCGTGCCAATCCATTCGAAGTAGATGGGGACGTCCTGCTGAATCACCTCAGCCACGAGGACTTCAAGCGGAGGAGGAGGGGTAGTGGCTTTGGATCCGGCCTGGCGTTCACATCCCGCCAAGATAAAAATGGCGGCAACGACGAACAGAACATGCAGAGCCGACCAACTCTGCCTAACAATTCCAGGGCGTGACCTTGAGGACCACATGATTTGTTCACCCTTCAAAATAGGAGGAGCCGGCAGTCAACAGGCCAACCCGTAGAATTGTATGGCGCTTTCGGCCAACACCTTACGCCGGTCTCTCTCCGCGAGCTTCGCGGCAATCATCGCCGGCGCCCCAGGGAAGAAACCGTCAGCATGCGGATAGTCGGTGGCCCAGAGAATCTTGTGG
>JACQEL010000810.1 GCA_016200595.1 Deltaproteobacteria bacterium | reverse complement strand
GGATCGCACTGATCGGCCGCGACACGCGACAGAGCGGCACGATGATAGAAAACGCGCTGCGTCTCAAGTCCCGTTATCCGCCGCCTTACGCCTTCACTCTCACTCGGTTGGGTGAAGCTTATTTCCTGACGAGGCGGTATGACGAGGCAGTTACCTCACTGCAGCAAGCCCTCAGCCGAAATCCTAATCACCTGACTGCCCACTTAGCTTTGGCATGCGTTTACAGCGAGCTGGGCCGAGAGGCAGAAGCCCAATCTGAGGCGGCGCAAGTCTTGCGGATCAATCCGACCTACTCTCTAGACGTGATGAAGCAGAGGAGTCCTATAAAAGATCCCGCAGTGTTGGAGCGTATTCTTGCCGCCTTGCGTAAGGCAGGGCTGAAGTAGAAAGGGTATCACCCGATGGTACAGGCCGAGACCCGTAAGCTGGCCGCCATTATGTTCACTGACATCGTCGGCTTTAGCCGCCAGATGGGGACCGATGAAGCCCGTACGCTGCGGGTACTGGAAGCGCACAATCACCTCATCCAGCACGCCGTAGCCGAACATCATAGCGCGGACCCCAGAAACATCAAAGCGGTCATGGTCTTCCCCCTCTAAGGCAAGACGGTCTCTACTCGATACCCTCGCCCGTCACTGATCACCGTGACGGCTCCTGCCTCATCGGTGCGCAGGAACTGACTGCCGTGCGTTGTATAGCGCTGCACGACTTCCGGCGCCGGAAAGGAAAACCGGTTGTGATCCCCTAACGACGCTACCGCCACTTGCGGAGCCGCAGCGTTAACGAACGCTTGGCCACTGGAGGTGCGGCTGCCGTGATGCGGTACTTTCAGGATCTCACTTGCCAGAGTGCCGTTGCCTGATGAGAGGAGGACGTGTTCTCCTGCGGCTTCAAGGTCACCAGTGAATAACAGATCGATACTCCCATAGCTCAGGCGCAAGACCAATGACGCATTGTTGGTGTCCAAGCCAGCCGGTTGGCAGGGGGGATGGAGAATGTGGGCCTGCACCTGGGCGAATTGTATTGGTAGACTCTCGCGGCAGAGTACACGCCTGGTGACCCCGGCGTGGTCGAGCGCAGCGAGGAAGCGCTGAAAGCGTTCTCCCTGTCCCTGTTCGCCATTCATCCACAATTCGCGCGGCGAGAAACGCTCAGTGAGGAAGATGAGTCCGCCGTAGTGGTCAAGCTGTGGATGGCTCATCACGAGGATATCGACCTGGCCGATCTTGCGGCTCCAAAGAAACGGCGCCAGGATGGCCTCGCCGACATCGAAATCCTCACTGGCAAAGCCGCCGCCATCAATCACCATGACTTGAGAGCCTGGGAACTCAACTACTGCGGCATCACCTTGACCGACGTCGAGGAACGTCACTCGTAGGTCGTGATGGAAGTAACGGTGCCAGGTCCAGAAGGTGGCGTCCACCAAAAGGACAACCAGAACGACCGGGAATAAGTATTTGAGGAGACTTGGGACTTGAGACTTGGGACTTGAGACTCGTAAAAGCAGACCGCCAAGTAATCCGTAGAGAAGTACAAGTTCTAATAGCGTTGGGGTCACGACCGTGAGCGCGGCATAGGGCCAGGCGCCAAGCCAGATGACCAGCCAAATGCCTATTCGTGTTACCAGGCCCGCACAGGTCAATATGAGTGCTGCCAATCCGGTGTGGAGAAAAATCAGGCCGGCAGCGACTAGCCCGAGAATCACGGCGAGGCTCCCGAGCAGTGGTACGACGAGCAAGTTGGCAAACAATCCCGCCAGGGTTATTTGATTGAAGTGCGCCGCGGTAGCTGGTGCGGTTCCCAAGAGCGCGCACACCGAGACCGCGATATAAGTGGCACCCCAGCGCCAGATCCGTTCGCGGCGTGGACGGAGGTTGAGTAGTCGCTGCTCGCTCCACTCAGCCCACCAGCGGGTAAATTGCTCCATGCCCAGGAGGATGCTGAGCACCGAGAGAAACGAGAGTTGGAACGAGATGTCGAGCACGGCACCCGGCCAGAGCAGTGAGATGAGCAACGCCGCTAACGCGAGACTGCGATAGACTTCTTGTTGCCGGTCGAACAGAATGGCGAAGAGATAGACCAGAACCATGATTACTGAACGCCAGGTGGCGACATTCTCTCCGGCGAGGCTCGCGTACAAGAGCACCGGCGGAATGGAGAGTACGGCAGCAAGTTTGGGCATGGTAAAGGTCAGCAAGAGCACACGGCTGCGACCGAGAAGCCACCACCAGACAGCATAGGCGGCGGCTGCGACCAGTCCGATATGGAGACCGGAGATCGACAGCACATGGGCGACCCCAGTGCGAGAAAAGGCCTCGCGCAAGTTTTTAGCGAGCGAGCCTTCGTCGCCGATAATGAGCGCGCGGAGGACGGCGGCGGTTTGCTGGTCGAGATGAGTAGTAAAGAACGCCCCAATAGTCCGGCGGGCTTGTTCGATCCCCGCGCGCAGACGGTTGCCGTGCTCGCCGGTGCGCGTAATGCCCGAGTCGTCCCAGAGAAAGGCCGAGAGATAAATTCCCTGCCGAGCTAAGTATCCCTCATAGTCAAAGCTCCCTGGCGTATGGAAGTTGCGCGGCTCACGTAACCGTAGAGAGAGAGACAATACGTCGCCATACTGCCAGGAACCTGCGAGCGTACGGACGCTCACGAGAATTTTCCCTGCGGCTGGCCGCGGCGCTCCGTCCTGCCACACTTGCAGTGCCTCCAGATACAAGCGCCCGCGGTGCGGAAAGCGTTCGGGCTCGCGGAAGAGCCAACCTTCGAGCCTCACTTCCTGTGGAAGGCTGAGATGACGTAGATGTGTGGGGGGAAGAGTAGGTGTGAGGACACGCTGCAAAGCAGAGTTAGCCAGAGAGAAAACGAGAAGTAAGCTGCCGACCAGCGCTGCCAGCCAGCGACCGCCGCAGTACCACAGCGCTATACTGAACAAGGCGACTCCGCTCAGCCACAGCGGTGAGAAAACGAACCATCCCCAGGCCGCGCCTACCTGACCAAGGAGGTGGGCAACAGTAACAACGATGAGGAAAGCGCGGCGGAAAGAAAGCAGTGAAGAATGAAGAGTTAAGAGTGAAGAGTTACTAAGAAGAGATCTATTATCCTGAGATTTCCAACTCCAAATTTTGGATTTTAACTTTTCACTCTTCACTTTTCACTCTTCACTATTTGTGAATCACTCTTAACTCTTAACTGTTCTTGAATCGCTTCTGCCATCGCCGGCGTTACCCCTGGTACCTGAGTCAACTCTTCGGTTGTAGCGGCGTAGACGCGCTTGAGGCTGCCGAAGTGACGCAAGAGCGCCTTGCGTCGGCTCGGACCGATACCCGGGACACCATCGAGAGGCGAGCCGAGCCGCTCTTTGGCGCGTAGGAGGCGATGATAAGTGATAGCAAACCGGTGGGCCTCGTCCCGCACTTGTTGGAGCAGGAACAGCGCGGTGGAGTGAGGTTTGAGCACGACCGGATTCTTGCGGCCGGGGAGAAATACCCGTTCGGCTGAATGCACCACTTCCTCACTGAACGGATCTCGCTCGGTGCGCATTTTGGCCAGACCGATGACATCGACGTCGGTAATACCCAATTCTCTGAGCACTTCCACGGCGACGCTGAGTTGGCCTTTGCCGCCGTCGACCATCAGGAGGTCGGGCAAGTCGTGCTCTTCCACAGCGCGACGGTAGCGGCGAGTGAGCACTTCGTACATCATGGCAAAGTCATCCGCCCCGGCGACGGTCTTGATGCGAAAGCGTCGGTAACGATTCTTGTCCGGCTCACCTTCGTCGAACACCACCATCGAGCCCACTGCCAGGTTACCTTGGATATTTGAGATATCGAAACACTCGATACGCTTGGGAGCGTTGCGCAGGTGTAAAGCGCGCCGCAGGATATCGAGAGTTTTCTCTTTTTGTTCAGCCCCATGCCGCTTTTCGAGAAAACTCTGGCGCGCGTTCTCCTGCGCCATCTCGACCAGCCGCACTTTATCGCCGCGCTGTGGGTAGAGCAGGATAACTTTTTTCCCTTTCCGTTCCGTGAGCAACTCTTCCCGGACTGAGGCGTCTTCTAGGACGACCGGGAGGATCACCTCGTCAGGTACGAAACGGTCTCCCTGGTAAAATTGCGTCAGGAGTTCACCGAGCACCTCTTCGTCAGGGAACTCATTGTCATCAAAGCTGTACTCCTGGTTACCGACCAGTTTCCCGGCGCGGACGAACAACACCTGGACTTCAACGAATCCCCCCTCGCGGTAGAGACCAAAGATGTCTTGGTCATTCCCGAGCGGCAGGGCGACGCGCTGCTTCTCTCCGGTTTGCGTGAGAGCCCGGATTTGGTCACGCAGCCGTGCGGCTTCCTCGAAGCGTAAGACTGCCGCGGCTTCCTGCATACGGCCAGTGAGTTGATCCACTAGTTCGGTATTCTTGCCTTCGAGCAGCAAAAGCGCGCCTTTGAGTTGGCGTTGGTATTCTTCCGGCTCGACGGGAAGCGCACAGGGACCCAAGCACCGCTTAATTTGGTACTCCAGGCACGGGCGGGTACGATTACGGAAAACTGTGTCAGAACAAGTCCGTAAAGGAAAGATCTTGCGAATGATTTCGAGGGTCTCTTGTATGGCCGTACTCGCGTGAAAGGGGCCCAGGTACTTGCTCCCATCCTTGACAATCTGACGCGTGAGGAACAGACGCGGCCAGGGGTCCTGCGTGGAGACCTTTACGTGCCAGTATGACTTATCGTCTTTGAGGCGGATGTTGTAGCGTGGCTGGTACTGTTTGATCAGGGTGTCTTCGAGGAGCAGCGCTTCTTTTTCGCTGCGGGTTATGAGGATCTCGACATCGGTCAGCTGAGCGAGGAGGAAGGGAATTTGTACGCGCCCATCGCCGCCGCGCGCATACTGCCGGACACGGGCCCGCAGGCTTTTCGCCTTGCCCACGTAAATAACTTCGCCGCCTCCGCCCTTAAAGAGGTAAACTCCTGGACTGGTGGGCAAAGTTGCGAGTTTGGCTTCGAGAGCAAGGTCAGCAGGATGTCCTGCCAAAGAGACGGTTTCCACAAACGGGAATTATATCATCTTCCATTGCTCTCCTCCCAGACCGGCTCCGGGTATTTTGCCCTTCTTTTCGTGTGCGGTTGACAATGCTATGAGAGCACGCAAAAAAGAGAGGTATTTCGCGTCCCATGCCTCTAGTGGACAGGGACAGCTTAACATATGGAGGGATATGATGAGAAATTGGAAGGTGGCTGCCGGGGTGGTGCTGACAGCCGGGTTTTTGTTCGTCGCGGCGTGTAAGGAAAAAAAAGAACCGCCAAAACCACCCCCGCCGGATCCTTTGACCGCCTGTCGCAATGTGTGCAAAAATGCTTCGGAGAAGATGTTCCAAGAATGTAGTGATGAACTCACTAAGCAGCAGGCTTTCGACCGGCTCACGGAATGCAACACCAAGGCCGACGATTATTCCAAAAATTGTCGGACTGAGTGTGACAAGAAGGCCGCCGCTACGCAGGGGTAGAAGCCGGAGAAGCTTGAGTTGCCTTTTCTTTTGCTTGCCAGACCAGTCTTATGAAGATCCGCGGCCGTGAAGAACTCTGGATTCATACGCATTTTCTTACCGATTGCACCCGTCTGCCCGAGTTTCGCCTGCGCGAGATCCGCAAAGAGATGGCTCCGTTCTTACGTGAGTCAGGAATTGCTTTTGGGCTGCACTTCACACAAGTACAAACTGAACGGACCTGTCGCATCGTGCTGGAGTGCATCCCTTTTGCCCAGACGCTCGACGGTATTCAGCACAGGCTGCAAGAAGTCGTCCGCGAGATTCCTTCCCGCCCGCCGGTAACGAAGGTTGTACAAGACAAAAAGGCCCAAACTCCGCTTACTTCTGGGGACGAGAGGCGCTAAAGGCAAAGGGAAGAGGTTATCTTGACCTCCCCCTTTGCTTGTCATTTGGTCTGCTATTCGACCGTGATCTGATCGCGCAGCTTAGCAAGCTGCTTTGCTTTGATGCCTTTCACTTTGGTCAGGTCATCGACCGTTTTGAACGGCCCGTTCTTCTCGCGGTATTCGACGATGGCCTTGGCTTTTTTCTCTCCCACCCCTTTCACCGACTGCAAAGTCGCCTCGTCGGCAGTGTTGACGTTAACCTTGGCCGCCGCTGCTGGAGGGGTGGACTTTGCAGCAGCGGGAGCTGTAGTGCCTGTCGGCTGTTGCCCCCAGACTGGCGCTCCTCCTAACAGAGTAGAGACCAGCGCAGCCGCTGCGACGCTATAAGTAAAACGCTTCATACCAACTCCTTTCTCTCCTCTATGTATGAGGAGAAGGTGAGAATTTAGTACCTCTCTAGGTCTGTGGAGACCTAGAGAGAGCGAACCGTCCCTCTCGTTGACCATCTAGGGTAAACAGGATAGATGAAGCGGTGCCATACTTTATATATCGGCAGTTGCTGTATACACCTTAAGGAGAAAAGTTCAGCATGGCCACGATGATCACCAGTGAGTGTATCAACTGTGGGGCTTGTGAGCCTGAATGCCCCAATACTGCTATCTACCAGGGGGGCGTAGAATGTGATTTCAACGGCGTTTCTCATCCTCCCGTCGCCGACGGCATTTTCTACATCGTGCCGGAAAAATGTACTGAGTGTGTAGGCTTTTACGATCACGAAGCGTGCGCGGCGGTCTGCCCGGTCGACTGTTGTATTCCCAACCCCGACATTGTCGAAACGGAAGCTGTGCTGATTGCCCGAGCTCAACAATTGCATCCCGAGACGACTTTCGCTAGCGAGTTCCCTTCGCGCTTTCGTGGGGACGGTGCTGCGGCTGCGCCTGTACAGGCGAACGGGCACGCCGAGCCTGCGCCTGTGACTGTTGCTGCGCCGGCTCCCGCGGCTAAGCCGGCAGCCCCAGCGGCCGCACCCGCGCCGAAGCCCGCTGCAGCTCTCGCTAAAGCAGCTCCAACCATAAAGCCTGCCCCAGCCGCAAAACCAGCCGCAAGCGCAGCCAAAACGGAGAAAGTGTTTCCCGGCGAATTAGGCCTCAGCTTCGAAGCCGCTCTGGCCCGCGTACAGCCGCGTACTGGCAAGGCAGGGTTAGGCGCGCTGCTGTCTGTGGCTCAACCTATCCTGGGGGCTCTGCCCTTCTCGACCAAAAAAGCCCTACAAGAGGCGGTTGGCGACCGCCGGTACTTCAGCGCCGCGACCGCCACTGGTCTCAACGTTCTCCTCAATATGGTCCTCTACCCGGCGCTGCTCATGGTAGTGTACACCACGGTTATGGGCGGCACGGTGTTTAGCCAGGGGATCAACAAAATGATCTTTTTAGGTCTTTTTCTGGCCGCGACCGAAACGATGATTCGCTTGCGTGAGGCCTTCTTTTATGGCGTGCCGAGCGATGAAGCCACGTTTCGCGGCACGTTCTATGGCTTGCCGTTAGCGCCATTAGTGTCGCCTTTTCTTGGCTCTGCGGCGAAGAGCCGTTCCGTCGAGAAGGGGCAAATGGCCTTTGAGGGCTACTACACCCAGGAGTTCGACGAGAAGACTGAGCGCGCGCGGCGCTATGGAGAAGTATTCACCATCGAAGAACTGGGCAATGCCTATCTGCTGCGTATGGAACTGCCGCGGCGGGTGCCGGTTTCAGCCGCGAAAAGAGAGATGGGGGTCGGGGATGAAATGCCGGACTACGATTTAGATTTGTCTCTCAGGGACGGCAACCTGATGGTGAGAGGCAAGCTTAGTGATCCGCAGATGCGTAAGCTCGCAGCTATTTCTCCTGCATTTCCGCCGGACTTTACCAAGCAGATCGAGTTCAAGCGTCCCGTGTCCAACTTTAAGCATCGCTACCGCGACAAGACGCTTGAGGTGGCTCTGTTCAAGCGATAGCACGCTATGCCTGAAGACAAGGGGGTTGGCTTGAGCTATGAGGACCGCGCGGCCCTGGAAGTCTCTCTCCGCCCCTTTGTGGTCTCCGACCTGTTGGCAGTACTGGAGATCGAGAACGTTTCGTTTCCTTCTCCTTGGAAACCTGAATACTTTCTCAACGAAATGAACAATCCTTATGCCCGCTTAGTGGTAGCCGAGCGGGCAGGGCAAGTGATTGGTTATTTCTGCTGCTGGTTGGTGGCCGATGAAGTGCACATTTTAGATGTTGCTGTCCACCCTGACCATCGTCGCTGCGGGATCGGCCGGTTATTGCTACAGGACATCCTCGCTGAGGCCTGTCAAAATGGGGCCTACTCTGCCAGCCTCGAAGTGCGCGTCAGCAACCAGCCTGCCATTGCCTTGTATCAGACCTTGGGGTTCCAGCGGGTCGCTATGCGGCGACGGTATTACGAGAATGGGGAAGATGCGTTTCTGATGGTGCGTTCTTTATCTGACTTCGCTAGCAGTTGACCGGTGGGCGAAGATCACCGCATGAACTCTCCCGCGCACCATTCTTCTCCGCTGATCAACGCGGTTATCGTTGCCGCCGGCAAGGGAGAGCGGATGGGGACTCTCCTGCCTAAGCCCTTTCTGGCTTTGGCCGGGGTCCCGCTGCTGATCCATACGGTACGCAACCTGCTGCGGTCTCCGTTGATTACCAAGCTCGTCATCGTGGTTGCGGCAGAGCGTGAGGTTTTTTTGCAAGACCTGCTTGAGAGATATGGGCCGTTTTCTGTGCCCATTGGCCTTGTCCATGGCGGTCGGGAGCGACAGGACTCGGTCCGTTTGGGATTAGCGGCGCTTGATCCAGCCTGTGAGGTCGTAGTGATTCACGACGCCGCCCGGCCATTTATCGCCGCCGAGATTGTTGATCGTAGTGTGGCCGCGGCTGTCGAGGTTGGCGGGGCACTGGTGGCTATCCCGGTGAAAGATACGCTCAAGCAGGTGGACGAAGATAACACGGTTCTCGCAACGGTACCGCGTCAGAGTTTATGGCTGGCACAAACGCCGCAAACGTTTCGTGTCCAACTGATTCGCGAGGCGCATGCCCGTGCCGTGAGTGAAGGCATAATAGCGACCGATGATGCAGCGCTGCTTGAGCGTATCGGAGCGCAAGTGAAGGTCGTGCGGGGCGATCCGTTAAACTTCAAAATCACCACCCCGGATGATCTGCGGTTGGCTGAAGCAATTCTACTGAAGGGGCTAGGTGCTAGGTGCTAGGTGCTAGGTGCTAGGGGTTGGAAGAACTCTGTTTTCTTTACCAATCCCCAATCCCTAAAACCCAACCCCTTGCCTGACGTTTTCACATCCGATTGAACCGGCTCGTACCTTCGAGACGCAAACCCGCTGCCTCGGTTTTCTTGGTTGCGGCACTGTCTTTCGTGTCGCTGACTTTAATCTTCAGGCGCAAGTTGTTCAGACTGTCCGCGTTGCTAAGAGCCTGGTCCAGGCTGATGCGTCCTGCGCTATACAGATCAAAAAGCGCCATGTCGAACGTTTGGCAGCCTTCCGGAGCGCCTTGTTCCATCGCTTCTTTGATCGTATCAAGCTCTCCTTTTTTGATGAGATCCTTGATGCGCGGAGTGTCCAGCAAAATTTCCATCGCCGCCAAGCGCAGGCCCTGCGTGCCCATCACCAGGCGTTGCGAGATGATGGCGCGCATATTGAGCGACAGCTGCAGAAAGGTCTGCGCATGCCGGGACTCGGGAAAGAAATTAATGATGCGCTCGAATGCCTGGTTGGCGTTGGTCGAGTGCAGGGTGGCGAGACACAAGTGGCCGGTGTCCGCAAACGTAATGGCTGCCTCCATAGTGTCGCTGTCGCGGATCTCACCGATCAAGATCACATCCGGTGTCTGACGCAGCGCGTTCTTGAGGGCGTCTTGAAACGAGTGCGTATCGAAACCTACTTCACGCTGGTTGACGAGCGCTTGCTTGTGGCTGTGGACGAACTCGATCGGGTCTTCGATGCTGATAATATGACCAGGAGCGTTACTGTTGCGATGATCAATCATCGCTGCCAGTGAGGTCGATTTCCCTACGCCGGTCGCGCCAACGACGAGCACCAGCCCTCGCTTGGTCATGACAATATCTTTGAGGATCGCCGGTAGTCCCAGCTGATCTATAGTCGCGATCTCGACGTTGATTTTATGCACGACCAAGCCGACGGAGCCGCGCTGCCGGAAGGCGTTGACGCGAAAACGGCCGAGTCCACTAGAAGAAAGCGCGAGGTTCATTTCCATCTGCTCATGGAACTCGTGCCACTGCCGCTCATTCATAAGGGATTGGGCCAGGCTTTCCAGATCCGCTGCGGTAAAGACGGGCTCCCCGATTGGTTGGACAATGCCCTCGATGCGATACATCGGTGGGCTGTCCTCGGTGAAGTAAATATCCGAAGCGTTCCGTTCAGCCATGATGACGAGAAAATCGCGGAAGTTCATCGGCGCACCTCCTTATGAGAGTGAAGAGTGCAGGATTAAGAGTGAAGAGTGGGAAATTCTTCACTCTTCACTCTTCACTTTATGAGAACCTTCCTGTTGTGATTCGGCCGGGGGGAGCAGCATGAGGGAACAGGTTGGGTTTCATACTCTTGGTCTGGGCCTCTTCGCGGCTAATGATGCCGCGATTGGCCAAGTCAACCAGCGCCGCATCCATGGTTTGCATGCCATCCTTCTGGCCGACCTGCATGGCCGAGGGAATCTGGTGCACGGTCCCTTCGCGAATGATATTGCGTATGGCCGGCGTGCCCACCAGGATTTC
>JACQEL010000809.1 GCA_016200595.1 Deltaproteobacteria bacterium | reverse complement strand
TCACCTGGGTGTCGGCATCGCCCAGGGCTATGCCACCATCGGTGCCATCGGCTTCGAAGGACGCTGGGACTACGGTGCCATCGGTACGGTCACGAACCTGGCCGCCCGCCTCTGTGGGGAGGCCAAGCCCAGTCAGATCCTTATTTCCCAGCGCTTGTTAGGAACGATGGAAGAGTTAGTCGAGGCTGAGCCCGTAGGTGACCTCTCTCTTAAAGGATTCCTCAAGCCTGTCCCTACTTTCAATGTGCTGCGGCTCAGAGGGTAGAAGGAGCGGCACCGCTCCGGGCGCAGCACACGAAGGGAGCTGAAGTCCTCTGGAAGCCCGGTTTACCGGGCGTCGTGAGGGTAGCCCGATGCTTTAGCGTCGGGCGTAAACAGCATTTCGGCATTTACCAACAGCGTCATTTATTCCCCGGCGGAAGATGCCAGGCTTCCAGACTACTACTGCTGCCTGAGTGCGGCGATGCGGTTTTGTACCCACGTCAGATCGCTCTTCCACACCGCATTGCTTGGATCGTGCTGGGCCAAGCGGGCAGTGATTTCTCGGGCTTTTTCCAAATACGACAACGCTTCGGCACGCTGGCTTTGCTGCATCAACACCTGACCGAGCTTCATATAGCTCACCGATAAATCCCGCTGCCAGGTGGTATTGGTGGGATCTTGCTGGGCCAGCCGCTCACGAATCGCCAACCCTTGGCGGTAGGCGGCTAAGGCCCCGGCCCCGTCGCCCTGGGCGACCAGGACGTCGCCGATCTTCTCGTGACTGACCGAAAGATCGCGCTGCCACTGGGTATTGGTGGGATCTTGCTGAGTGAGTTGCTCCAGAAGCCGCTGAGCTTGTTGAGCTTTAGCCAAAGCCCGCTGTAAGGCTCCACGCTGCTGATAGATGTCGCTGAGCGCAATCTGCAGACGGGCCGCGCCATAACGGACTATAGAGGATGCGCCGGCTTCTTGTAGCAAGTTTGCCACAATACTGTCCGCATTGTTGAGGATCTGTTCCAGGCTCTCGCTGCGCACTCCCGCAAGGGACTGGAGTTGATACATCACCCTGCTGCCCAAGGTATCTATGGCGTCCACGGCATGGGTGAGATTCCGTTCCGCCCTTTGTGTTTCCTGTTGCGCGTGTCGCCATTGGAAAAAGGCGAGCCCGCTTAACCCCAGGGCGATGACCAGTCCTGTAGTCAGCCCCCAGATGGTGAGCCGCCGCCGTTGCTCCCGGGTTTGCTGTTCCTGTTCCTGAAACGCCACACCGGCAGCGAGAAAGGCACGTTCGCTCTCATTCAGCTCCGCCTCATGGCGTTGGCGCCATTCCAAGGCTTCGGCTAAGTGCGCCCCGCGATAGAGTAGCCCGTCGTCTTGTCGCAGACGCTGCCATTCTTGTGCCGCCTCAGTCAAGCGACGGTGCACCCGCAGTCCGGCGCGGTCGTTCTCTATCCAGGCGCGTAATTGCGGCCACCCGCGAATCAACGCTTCGTGTGACACTTCCACCCAGCGCTCGCTTTCCTGGTCCGTCCCGCTCGTCGTCAACAAGCGCGCGTTCACCAGTGAGTTCACTACGCGCTCGACCTCTTCGCTTTCCGCCGGACGGGTCGCGAGTTCACTCATGGCGGCCCGCCGTCGTGTATCCTCGGTGCCCTCCCCAGGTTGAGTGAGGCGCAGCAGAATGCACTGGACGATGACTTGCTGCTCTGGACTCAACTCGGCGTAGATGGCCTCGGCGCGCTGGGCAATCGCGCCTTCGACCCGGCCGCTCTCATGATAGGCTTCCAAGGTCAGCATACGCCCCCGCCGCCGTTCCCACAGCTCTAACAACGCATGCTCTAATAGCGGCAAAGCTCCTGGCTGACTGGTAACGTCATCAAGCATGGTTTCGACTAATCCTCGCTCGAACTCCAAGCCCACCCGCCGTGCCGGCTCTTCTATCGCTTGTCGAAGGCCGTCCAGTGTCATGGGGCTGACGAGGAATTGCTGCGTTGCCATGCGTGTGGCCAATTCTTGATGAGTAGCGCACTTGGAATAGAAATCGGCTCGCAGAGTCAGGAGCACTATGCAACGCCCGTCGGGAATCGAAGCCGCGTATAAAAGATTCGCCAGGAACTGGGTGCGTTCCGATTCGTCGCTGCACAAGGTGAACATCTCTTCGCTCTGATCGATCACCGACAGGACGCGCTCGGCTGGCGGGCGCTCGGCGAGCGCCAGTGCAACCGCCAAATGCAACGTCCGGGCATCCGTGTGCATCTGGTCAAGGGTAGTTTGCATCGACCCCTGGGGATACAATCGCAGGAGCTGGGCCGCCAAGCCGGTGAGCGGATGAGCGCCTGGCGTGAGCACCCGAATCGTCCAGGCATGACTTTCTGAGAGCGCGTCTTTGCGCAGCGCAGGAATCAGGCCCGCGCGCACTAGCGAAGACTTCCCACTACCGGATGGACCCACGACAGCAAGAAAACGGGTGGCCTTGAGTTTCTCGACCAAGCGTTGCACGTCGCCATTACGGCCGAAGAAGAATTCGGCGTGCACCTCGTCAAACGTTTGTAAGCCACGATACGGGCAGATAGTTGCTTGCAGTCCAACCGGTATGTCAGCGCGCAGTGGGACTCCTTTTATCCCATTAATGAGATCCTGAAAGATGTGGGGAGACTCGAAGCCGTGACGGAAATCCACCCAGGTACGGCTGCTGAGGAAAGGCGGCAAGGTGTTCGGGTCGAAGGGGTCGGGCAGCCCAGGAAGAAGTATCGGGACAAGGCGAAAGGTATGATCTTTCGCGGCTCGGTCGAGGGCAACATGGAGTTCTTCACGGACCCAATCCCCGAGCCCCTGCGGCCCGATGAGGACAGCGCAGGTAGGGCAAGCACGCAGTCCGGCCGCCAGCTCATCGGCCCACCGGACACCGGGCGTGAGGTGCCATTTATCCAACCACGGCTCCAGCCCCACCTCTTTCAGCTTCTCGGCCAGGCGCTCGGCTATGGCACTGTCATGACCGCTGTGCGAGAGAAAAACATCAAAGCGCTGTACATTCATGTTCAACCCCACAGATACCGCTCTTCATACTCGATACTGTGTCTATCGAGCAAGGCACGAAACTCCTCCTGAAACGTTATGCTGCGGTGGATGTGGGGTTTCGATACCGGCCTTGAAAGGCCGGCCTACCATCACGGGCCGCTCCGCGGCTCCTTCCTCTCGCGGAGTGAGATGCTGGTAGTAGCCAGGGAATTGATCCCCCGGAGTGCTCAGCGCAAAGGGCGGAAGAACGCCCGGACGTCCTCGACCAGGCGCTCGGGCTCCTCCATCGGTGCGAAGTGCCCACCTTTCGGCATCACCGTCCAGCGCTGCAAGTTGTAGTAGCGCTCCGCCCACCGCCGAGGCATATGGATTATCTCCTCCGGGAAGACCGCAACTCCCGTAGGCGCTTCTACTACTGGGGTGCGCGAGTGGGCCGGCTGCCAGGGGTGATGGGCGCGTTCGTAGTACGAGCGAAACGCGGAGCCGATGCTCCCGGTCGCCCAGTACAGCGTCATGGTGGTGAGCAGCTCATCTTTGCTAAAGCGCCGCTCGACTTCTCCGCCGCAGTCACTCCAGGTGCGTCGTTTCTCGACTATCCACGCGCATAACCCGGCTGGAGAGTCAGTGAGGCCATAGGCAGCCGTCTGCGGCTTGGTGCTCTGGATGGCCGCATAGCCCCGCTCTTCGGCAAAGAAATGTTGGGTCTTGGCAAACCATCCCTGCTCCTCGTCACTGTACTCAGAAGCCGGAGGCAGCTCGCGCGAGAGGGCGACCGCGAAATTGAGATGTACGCCAATGAGCCGCTCAGGATACGCATGTCCGAGATCGGTGCTGACCAGTGCACCGATGTCGCCCCCCTGAGCAGCAAAACGCGCGTACCCCAGGACTTCGGTCATAAGGGCGACCCAACGATCGCTGACCTCCCGCACGGCGATACCTGTTTGTGTCAACGGCAATGAAAACCCAAACCCAGGCAACGACGGCACGACGACATCGAACGCATCAGTGGCATCCCCGCCAAACGCCGCTGGATCACTCAGGGGGCGGATCACTTTATTGAAGTCCCAGAACGTCCACGGCCAGCCATGAGTGAGGATCAAAGGCATGGGCTTGGGACCGCGGCCAGGCTCGTGAATGAAATGGATCGGTTGCCCGGCGATTGTTGCACGGTAGTGGTGGAAGGTGTTCATGGCGCGTTCGTGCTGGCGCCAGTCGTAGGCAGTCTGCCAATAGGTCACTAGATCTTTGAGGTATGCCAGGTTGGTGCCGTACTGCCAGTTATCGTTGCCTATTTCCTCGGGCCAACGGGTACGGGCCAGGCGCTCGCGCAGATCGGCCAGGGTGTCTTCAGACACAGCTATTACAAAGGGGTCTTTGCTCATAAGGGTGCTCCTTAATCATCGAGGACGATCATGTCCTCTCTGCCTGTTGCTGGCCTAATGTCCGGGTTGTTTGATCAAAGGCTTTCGATGCTAGAGCTAAAGCTTCCCGTACCGCTGCGACAGGAAGTCGATAGCCGCGCGCGACGCGTTCGACTGTATGCCCTGCGGCCAGCAGACCCAACGCATGCCGCACATCAATCCGCGTATATTTGAAAGTCGGGCGGCCCCCACACACTCCAGGCGCAACGACGATGTGACGACCCAGAGCATAGTATTCGTAAGGCTCCCCGCCCACAATTTCACGCGCGAGTTTCTTAACGGGGTTTTTCATGAGTCCTATTCTATCAATTCCTCCAGCAGCGCCTTCCCCTCCTGCAAGTCCAGTAGGTTAGGTCTAAGCGTGCAAAACCCAACACTGGCAGCTCATATTTGTCGGGCAACGCTACGCTTTTGCCCATCCTAACAGCTTTCTTGCGCCCCTCCGGGGCTCGCGTACGTATTTGGGGTGTTCTCTCAATCCCACGGCATAAATCTCCGCCAACATCCTGTGAGCTTCTTCTTTCTTGCCCTGGCTCTGCCACAGCCGGCTTAGGCTCATCACTTTTTTTCGCCAACCTCCAGCAGTTGACCAACTGCAGGTTAGCTAGCCCCCTTGCGCATCCGGGCGACCAGCACCGGCGGGATCTCGCTGAAGCGGCCACCCCACGACAGCCCAGAACTGCCGCCGGTATGGTCTGACGGAAAGGCCCGTTCCTCGAATCCATCCAGCACAAAGCCAACCTCGAAGCCTGCACCGAGAACTGCGGTGAGAGGGCGGTGGAAGTACAGGTGAGGAATTGGCTGACCAGGCATTGCCAAACCAGGACGACTGTACGGCGTCAGGTAGTGAGAAATCTTGACCGAATATGTCGTGACAAACACTCCCTCACGGTCTTCCAGTTCCCCCATCTGCACACTTGTAGGGTTGTTGAAGCAGGGATGCAGAAGCGAAAACACGAACCGACCGCGAGGG
>JACQEL010000797.1 GCA_016200595.1 Deltaproteobacteria bacterium | reverse complement strand
CAGCCCCATTTCTGGGGCGTTGCAGGGTAGCCCAGAGCCTTTAGCTCCGGGCGGGGGTAAGACTTGGTCTTTTGCTAGCAGAATCAAGATGAGCGCGCTCCCAAGAGGCACGCAAGTGTGAACCGCTCTAAAGGTGCCCCATCTCAGATGCCCTGCTCTGAGGGTGCTTAAGGTGTGAACAATGCTGCCGATCATCATCCGTGAGGTGATGCGGTGTCTCGGTCTTGCTCAAAACGAGAAATTTTTTGCTTCCTTTCGCCTGACAAAGATAGTCTATGAGCAGTTTTGTCAGGCGTTGTGCGGAGTGACCTGGTAAAATCTCTTTGTATGAGGGGAGGTGAGATTGCTGATGGGTATAGAAGAACTAATAGGATTCCTTCTCGGAGTAGCGTGTGGCAAGCTGCTGCGCTACTGCAGAGGTGAGAACAGCATGCAAACGGGGGCCAGCGAAGCTGGGGTTCCCCTGGCTCAGCAAAGTGGGCTGGGTGAGCAACCTCTTGCGGCTGCGGTGGCGACTGACGTAGGGGGCTCCGCTCAGCCAGCCGTGGCGGTTGAGCCTACGACGGTCTCGCCGGCAGTCGAAGAAAAAAGGGCCGACCTGAAAACTGCTATCTTAGAGATTCTCCGTTCCTCTGGAGAAGGGCTCACTCTTTCCGCTATAGCTGAGAAGCTGAAACGACATTTTGCCTCGATTATTGGCCCGGTGAGATTGCTGATTGAGGAAGGGCTCGTCGAGAAGCAGGATAAAATTTACAAAATTAGAGGACCAGCATGACCTTTTTCATGTCACAGCCTCCACTGCAAACCAACCTGTTCAACACCCTGCGCGGTATCGAGGTCCGCAGCTACACCCCGGGTCGACTACGCCTCAAAGTCCCCGCGTTTAGCGAACCGTCTGCGGCAAAAAGTTTTTCCGACCGTCTGCTAATGGAAGGAACAGCCCAGACAGTTGAAGTCAATACGCTAACCCAATCGGTTCTGCTCGCATACGATAAGACTCGCTATTCACAACGTGAATTTCTCAGGAAAGTGCTCTCTGCTCTAGGAATAGATGAGGCGACGCTTGTTGCTCTAGACGCGATGCGCCCGACGTTGGCGAATATTGGAGCAACCAATGGCGCCACACAACCTGCGCCCGTGCCACAGCCGGCTGGAGACGAGACGGCGAACCTGTCGTTATTTTCCTGGCTGCTGGAGACCATAAACGCCACTGGGAGTACGATCGTATCGATGGTCACGCTGCCTGTCTCGGCGAATGTTGCGGCAGCCAATGGCGCGATACAATCTGCGACAGCACCACAACCGTCTGGAGACGAGCCGGCGGGCCCGTCGTTTTTTTCTCGGGTGCTGGGGACCGTAGGCGCAACCGGGAATGCGATTGTCTCTGTGGCCACGCGGCCTTTTGCCTCAAAGACTTCCGCCCCGGCTGGGAAAACGGGTACTAGTGCTCAGCCCGAACAAAAGGCAGTTGTCACGCTCAGTCCCGAGGAGCGCGCGTCATTACAGGAACTCAAGTGGACGATCAAAAATGAGGTGCCTGGGCGTCTGCGCTTACATCATCCCTTAATATGTCGATACACCCTCATCGCTCAGAAAGTTGAGTTTACCCTCGTCAATTTGGATGGGGTGAACGATTATTCTGTGAGTGGTGTCTCATCAAATGTGCGAGTTGAATACGATAACGCCAAGCTCTCACGCGTCGAGCTCCTCGAGATTTTATCCGACTCGGTACGGACAGTCGTGCGTGAGTCTGACCTAGAGCCCGACGAGTCCCTGCGCCAGATCGCGTTATCGAGTGCCAACTTAACGCTGGCAGGAACGGCCTCTTTCGTGCCCTTTCTCCTTCCTGTCGCTGCCGTAACAACTATCATTGTTTCCATTCCCACCTTCGTCCGTGCCCTGCACGCCCTGTTTGTCAAGAAAGAGATTAAAGTAGATATCCTTGATGCCACGGTGATTGGCGTCGGGCTCGGGTTTGGCTTCGTCTTTGCCCCGGCGCTCTTAGTCTGGATTGTGGATATTGGTTACACCATCTTAGATGTGACCTCCAAGACGTCTCACCAACTTCTCGCCAAGGTGTTTGGCAAGCAGACCCGGAAAGCCTGGCTCCTGGTCGATGGCCAAGAAGTCGAGTGCAAGGTCGCCGATTTGAAAAAGGATGACCTGATTGTGGTGAGTACGGGAGAGCAAGTGCCGGTCGATGGGATTGTGGTGAATGGCGATGCGATGATTGATCAGCATGCGCTGACCGGGGAATCTGCCCCAGTGGAAAAAACCGAGGGAGACACGGTCTTCGCGATGACAGTCGCCGTCGCGGGAAAAGTCGTCGTCCGTGTCACGGAAACCGGCGACAATACCAACGCGGCCAAGATTGTCCGGATTATCGAACATTCTATGGAACACAAGGTGCGATTGCAGTCTCAGGCGGAGCGGTTCGCCGACTTGGCGGTCGTGCCAACGCTCGCGCTCGGCGCCACCGGCATGGGCTTTGTTGGAGCTGATGCGATGTTGGCGATCATCAACGCTGACTATGGGACCGGGATTCGCATCGCCGGCCCTACCGCTCTGTTAGCCTCTCTGGCTCTGGCAGCGAAGAATGGGATCGTCATCAAGAATGCCAATGTGCTGGAATCTCTGTGTCAGATGGATGCGGTCATTTTCGACAAAACTGGCACGTTGACACAAGAAACCCCTATGGTCGGTAACGTCATTTGCTGTGACGGGGCCGCGTTCACTGAGGAAAAAATCCTCGCCTATGTCGCCTGCGCAGAGCAGAAATTTTCGCATCCCATAGCCCGAGCTATCTGCCAGCGAGCAGCTGAACTCAAGCTGCAGCTGCCGGCGATGGATGAATCACAGTATCATGTTGGTTTTGGCATCGATGTGCAAATAAACGGAGATGCGCTGAAAGTTGGCAGCATGCGCTATATGCAGCGGGAAAATGTGTCGATCCCCGGGCATATCTCTGCGCAGTTGGAAGACATCCACAAAGAGGGACGTTCGGCGGTCTTTGCTGCAGTCAATGACCGGTTAATGGGGGTTATTGAATTGCATGCCAGCAGCCGTCCCGAGGCCTATCCGATTATTACATCTCTGCGCGAAAAGCGTGGCATAGAGGAAATCTACCTCATCTCCGGTGACCATCAGGCAGCTACCCGAGCCTTGGCTGAACGCTTGGGCATCCCCAATTATTTCGCCGAAGTCTTGCCACAGGACAAGGCCAAGTATGTCAAAATGCTCCAGGAGAAAGGGCTGAGAGTGGCGATGGTTGGTGATGGCATCAACGACTCCGTCGCTTTATCACAGGCGAACTACTCGATTTCTCTCCGAGGTGCGGCTGATATCGCGACGGATATTGCCGATGTCGTCTTTGTCGAAGGGAATCTCGCCAAGTTCGATATGCTTTTCCAGATTTCTGAGAATTTGCGCAAAAATGTCCGCCGCAGCTTTGCCTTAATCGTGGTCCCCAACACTCTCTGTATTATGGGGGCCTTTATGGGGTTAGTGGGATTGGGTACGTCGTTAGTGTTGAACAATGGATTCAACACGGTCGCTACAGTCAATGGTCTCTCACTGTACAATAGTGTGATGGAAGAATTGGAAACCGACAGTGCGGGACGAGGAGGAATGTAAGTCATGCAAACCGTGCTGATGCCGGCCGTATCAGTTGCCTCTTCCGTACCAGGGCGGATGCGTCTCAAGCTCCCGCCCGGCGATTGGTCTGGGAGGGAGCTCACACTCAAGGAAACAATGCACTCAATTTCTGGGGTCACGGACTTGCGTTGGACAAAAATCACTAACTCTCTCGTGGTCTATTATGATCACCAACGGACGTCTTCCGCGGAAATTCTCGATGAGTGTCAACGCGCCCTTGTTCCATTGGTGGTGTCAAACACGTCCATATTAGCTGTGCCGGTTCGCGCTGCCGCGGCCGCGGTGCAGCCTGAGGGATATGCAGCCACTGGCAAGGAATCAAATGGCAAGGAATCGAACTCTGGAAATGGCGAGAAACCGCCTTCGACAACCTCCTCGAACTCGATAAGCCTTGGGACGTGGCTCTTGGGAGTTTCCCTGGTGATAGTCGGTACGGTGCTTTTTATTATTCCTTTTGTGCCTGGCTTGCCCCTGCTTATAGCGGGGCTTACCTTGCTCCAACTTACGTGAAGTATCATCTCTCGAGAGACGAAAGGAGAACGTGCATGGAACGTGTGGGAGTTGTTTTCGGGCTTGCAGCCGGTGTTCTCATCGGTTACAACTGGCCCACAATTCGTAAGACTGTAGGGCCCGCGATGCAAGAGGTTGGGAACCAAGTGTCTGCTGTAGTCGTCGCCGGCATGCGGTATGTAGTCGAACTGAAGGAGTCATACGAAGACCGGCTCGCTGAAGCACGAGCGCGGAAAGAAGCAACACCAGAAGCCCCACCGGTAGCAACGAGTAACGCTTCCGCTTAAGGGCTGTTTCAATTAGGGAGGACACGATTGTGAGTGCACTGCAACAAGCGGGCTGGTTACTAGCGACAGGAGTCAATGCGATCATCGTGGCGGCATTGTTCCTGATCGCCATAGATATTCTTGCTTTTTACCTCTTCGCGGTCTAATCGCTCAGGCTGACCCCCGGGGGACGAAAGACAGTTGCGCAATTTGCCTGAGCGTACTTTGCTAAACCAGGCGGCATGAGATTCTTCGCGGAGTTTATCCTGAGCCCTTCGACGATGCTCAGGACCGGCTCCGCCGAAGGGCTCAGAATGACACTCCTGAAGGGCTACTCGGTAAAGTGTCCCCATATCTTGAATCCGGATTTAGGGCAGGGTGATTTCTGCTTTCTCTCAACTGATACCGTCTTGGTGACTGAGAGAGATCTTGTACCGGGAAGGCGAAAGAGTTCGCACTCCCTCTACACAAAGAGACAACCTAGCGAGGTGAGGAAGTCATACCGAAGGCTGTGGTGTTGCGCCATTGCGTCTGTTGCCGTATGTGTCTAGCTGCCGTGTCTGCCGAAAAACAAAAAAATTCAGACGCAAAAATCTGCTACGCGGAAAGAGAAGCTCAGTGATAAGTCAGCGGTCGTATTCCTGTCGTTGCCGAGAGAGACAAGGCGGATCAAGGTATGATCGTTCTCATCGGGGGTGAGAAGGGGGGAACGGGAAAAACCACCCTGGCGACGAACTTGGCCGCGCAGCGGAGTGCGACCGGACACCGTGTACTATTGCTCGACGCTGATCCACAGGGGTCAGCCTCCAATTGGACACAACTCCGCGAAGAAGCCGGGATCATGCCGCAGGTCACCTGTGTACAAAAGTTCGGGCCCGCCTTGGTCGCTGAAATTCAGCCCCTCGCCCACCTCTACGAGGATGTCATTATTGACGTTGGTGGCCGTGGAGATTCCCTAGAACTGAGCACGAGCCTGGCGGTCGCCGATACCGCCATCATTCCGCTACAAGCCTCGCAGTTTGATCTCTGGACTTTAGCCCGCATGGACAAGCTGGTGGCGACGGCGAGAGAGGTGAATCCGTCGTTGCGAGCTCTGGTTGTCATCGGGCGTGCCTCCTCGCATCCCCTCGTCTCGGAAGCGGCAGAGGCGCTGTCTGCCCTCGCCGATTATCCCCAGTTGCAGAGAATCGCGACCGTCATTCGCGACCGCATCGCCTACCGGCGGAGCAGCCATGAAGGAAAATCGGTGACCGAAATTGCGCCCGCCGATAAGAAAGCGATCAAGGAGGTCCAAGACTTGTATGCCGCGGTCTTTGAAAAGTAGAACCTTTCTTGCTCCTCGTCAATCAATAACATAGAACCCACGGCTGCCATCACACACAGTGGTGAACCCCTATCATATTTGCCTGAAAGGAAGAAAGAACTGCATGAGCCAAGAGAACGCCAGGGCTAACGGGTCGGCGGGCGCCAGGGGGCGATGATGCGCGTGATCGTGTATTCGGGCAAAGGCGGGGTAGGAAAGACGACCCTTGCGGCTGCGACCGCTCTACGCAGCGCGGACCTCGGCTACAAAACACTGGTTCTTAGCCTTGATATTCTCCCTACCTTGGCTACGGTTTTAGGCTCGCCGGTCACGCATGAACCTCAACAGGTGAGTGAATTTTTGTGGGCGCAGGAAATTAGTGTGGCGGCAGATGTAAAACAACACCGGGAGACCCTGCGCCAGTCCCTGGCGCAGCTGAGCGGGACCAGCAGCATGAACGGGATGGTACTGGACGACCCGATGGCTTTCCCCGGCGTGGATGGAGTGCTTGGTCTCTTCCATATTAATAAACACCTCCAGGACGGTTATTTCCAACGGCTCATTGTTGATGCCCCTGCAGCGGGCGAGGCTTTACGGTTACTGACCACTCCCGATGCCTTTCGCTGGTATGCTGACCGTCTCACTTGGTCGGATAACCCGCTGAGACAAATACTCCGCTCCTTTGCCAACGATACGCTGTGGTCCTCTGTGAATCTCTTCAAAGCGTTGACTGCCGTGGAAAAAGCGGCAACGGAACTCCAACTCATCTTGCGAGATCCGAGCACGAGTAGCTATCGACTCGTCGCGCGTCCGGAAAAAATCATCATCCAGGATATCCAGCGCATCTGTGCCTCCCTGCGGCTCTTTAACTATCCGATCGATGGGGTGATCGTAAATGGTGTTCTTCCGGAAACAGCGAATGGTAATGGATTTTGGCAGCAGCGACACGCGCTGCAGACGCAACATCTGCAAACCCTGGAAAAGCTGTTCCAACCGCTGCCGGTGCGACGCGTCTCCTATTATGCTGAGGAGGTCGTCGGCCTTCCCGTGCTGTCACAACTGGCGCAAGAATGTTTTGGCGATACGGATCCTGGTGCAGTGTGGTATCGCGGAAAAGAGCAGGAAGTCCTCCAACAGGATGGCAGGCTCCTCCTGCGGATCCCGCTGCCCTTTGTGACCCAGAGAGAACTGCGAGTGCGAAAACGTGCCGACAGACTATTTGTCTCCCTAGGAAACTTCCAGCGCGAGATTATTCTTCCTCCGCTGTTAGCGCAGCGGAAAGTAGAAGAAGGTCGGCTTGTAGACGGCATGCTGGAAATTCTCTTTCCCGGCTGAGTAAGGAGAAAGAGAGCGAACTGGTCAGGGCGTGTAAACGAGCGCGGAGACGGGGGCAAGAGTGAACTGGAACTCTTCGGATATCTTGTGGTTGCTGAGAATCATCGGGACCAACATCGTGTTGAGTGGAGATAATGCCATACTCGTGGGGATGGCAGTCCACCGCTTACCCCCCCACCAGCGTCGCTCCGCCTTGGTGCTGGGGCTGAGCGGATCATTTGTCCTTCAGGTTCTTGCTACCTTGGCGGTCGCGCAGTTACTCACTATTCCCCTCCTGTTATGCGTCGGGGGGATGTTATTGTGCAGCATTGCCATGGACTTGCTAAAGGAAAACGAAGACGGCTCTCCACAGTTTCAGACGGCAAAGCACCTCGGGCATGCTGTCTGGATTATCCTGGTGGCGAATCTTCTTATGAGTCTGGATAACGTACTGGCGGTGGCGAGCGTCGGGCAGGGGCAACCGACTTTGATCCTGCTCGGTTTACTCCTCAGCAACGGGATGCTCGCGGTGGGGAGTCTGTTTCTCTCTGATCTGATGAACAGGTATCCGTTCCTCATCACGCTGGGAGCAGGGAGTTTGGCGTGGACCGCCGGGCGTATGATTGGGACTGACGTAGTGATTCGCCAATTCGTGTGGGTACACCTTGGCGCTGATCTGCAGCGTGGTCCTTTACGCTTTCTTATGTCTGCATTAACCACAGCTGTGGTTATGACTATACCGAGTTGGAGAAAGTAAACAGGTGATGTCAGAGCAAGAGAGAGACAAAGCAGGAGCCTGCGGTCCTCCCGCCGAAGAGGAGAGGGGGGCTGCGGAGACCGTCTCGCTCGTCGTTTTTCGGCTAGGAGCGCAGTGGCTGGCGCTGTCGACGCAGGTGGTAAGAGAAGTAACGCAAGTGTGCACTATCCGCAGCATACCGCAGCGAAATGCAGAAGTGCTCTTAGGCTTGCTCAACTTAAGAGGAGAACTCCAACTCTGTGTTTCCCTCAAGGGCCTGCTGGGTCTAAATGGAGAATACGGTCGTGCCCCGGGCGAAAGTCAACCGCGGACGGCGCGGCTCGTCGTTATCGAAAAAGAGGACGACTGCTGGGTCTTTCCTGCCGATGAGGTTCTTGGTGTCTTTCATTTTGCTCCCAGTAAGATTCAGCAGCTACCGACAACCCCGACAGAAGGGGCTGTGCTGACTTTCAAAGGCAGAGGATATTGGCAGGAGAAGCAGGTCAGTTACTTAGATGAAACAGTGCTATTCGACACCCTGAAGAGGCGCATCTCATGACAGACAGCAGTGAATCAGGATTTCCTGATGCGTTCATGTTAGAGCTGTTTTGCTCGGAGGTGGAGACTCAGGTCACCCTGCTGAGCCAAGGGCTGTTAGCCCTAGAGCAGGCACCGCAAAACGCGTCGAGTCTGGACGCGCTGATGCGGGCGGCGCATTCCATCAAAGGGGCAGCCCGCGTCGTCCAACTCGATGCCGTGGTGGAGCTTGCGCATGCTGTGGAAGACTGTTTTGTGGCGGCGCAAGAAGGGCGACTCCTCTTGACGGGCGAAGCGCTCGAACAATCATTGCACGGTGCGGACCAACTGGCCTTTCTCGCCGAGTTGCGAGCGACCGAAATGGCCGCCTGGCTCTCAGCCCACGACGCAAAGATGCGAGAGACGGCGGCGGGTTTGCGTACGCTGCTGCAACGGAGTGGAGGGGCGGATCAGGAAACACTGCCAAGCGCTGAACCGAGCGCTGCTGCGCCTTCACCCGCACCGCTTTCTCCTGCTTTGTCAGTAGAAGCTTCTGAGCAGTCCTCCCCTGCTGAATCCCCGGGGTCTTCTGCAATCCTCAGTAACGAGATCGAGGCTCTTGATCCCTCGATGTTAGAGCTGTTTAGCGCGGAGGCCGAGACGCATGCGACTTTGCTCAGCGCCGGGCTGTTAGCCCTGGAGCGCGTGCCCCAAAACGCGTCGAGTCTGGAAGCCTTGATGCGGGCGGCGCATTCCATCAAAGGAGCGGCGCGCATCGTCCAGATCGATGTCGTGGTGGAATTGGCGCATGCTATGGAAGATTGTTTTGTCGCTGCGCAAGCGGGGCGCTTCCTACTGGTGGGAGAACCACTCCAAGCCTTGCTGCAGGGCGCTGATCACCTGGCGGCGCTGGCGAAGCTGCCTGCAACAGCCATGGC
>JACQEL010000781.1 GCA_016200595.1 Deltaproteobacteria bacterium | reverse complement strand
CGGCGCGGGCATCGGGTACAGTCTGTTCAGCCGCAATGGATGTTCCCGCCGGGCTACAACTCGAAGGACGCGACCCGGCGGATGGCGCGCCAGTTCACCGACCCCGACTCCACCAAGGGCAGTCCGTGGGCCGGGCTCGCCGATGGCTCGACCATCTCCAAAAATGAGAGCATCTCGGATGCGCAGATCAAGACGCGGTCGGCCATCTGGCAGGACAAGCCGGTGGATGTGGAGCAAACGCGGCGGCAGATTCTGGAGGCATTTCCGGCGGTCGAGCGGGCGATGCAGATCATTTGCGGCACGCCCCAGACGGTGATTGCGAAGCTGCGCACGGTGCTGGAAGTGCTGCGTCCGGGCATTTTCGCCTTTTGGCAGAACGACGGGCCGATCTCGCAGGAAGACCGCCTGAACAATATGCGTCTGATCGCGACCGAGGTCATGCCCGCGGTGCGTGAGATTGGCAAAGAGCTGGGGCTGACGTCGCCGTTCGAAGTGGCGCCGGGTTCGCGCCCGCTGCAGAAGGGAGAGAAGTCACAGTCGGTGGGCTCCCTCGAACCATTGCGCGTGCTGCGTGAGCAGTCCGCAGCGAATGTGTAACTCGCACACGCGTCCATCCCGATGAGGCACGGTGGCACCTGGGTGTTGTCAATTTGTTCATCCCGGTGCCATCACACGGCCGGGAGGTGGAGATGACTCAAGGATAAGACTCCCTCACTCCCCATTCATCTGCATCTCTCCATGAACTGCAGAGAGTGGGCAGAGTTTGCCGATATCTTCGAGGCCCAGAGCGTAGACCAACCGTCCATAGCCCACAAAGATGGCGATCCGCCAGCCCAATTCGAGAATCTCCGGTTCGGAAAAATGCTGGCGTAATTCGTCGAACAGTTCCTGTGAAATCTGATTATGGTCGCCGGCCATCATCTCGGCAAAATGGGACAGGACTCACTCGCAACCTAAGCATCCTCCTCTGCAGGCTTATTTCTTTTTGCTTCCGGGCCAATGCTCCATTGCTCCTAACCCTTCCAAGGCCAGCCCATAGCCAAGATTGTCCAGCATCAGCCGCTTGAGTTGTTGCGTAATTGCTACCCGTGCATAGCGAATGGTGAGGGGCGGTTGTTTGACAATCTGCTGCGCCAATTCCCAGGCCCGATCGAGCACCTTCTCACGCGGCACAACTTCGTTGACGACACCGAGAGTGAGGGCTTCCTGCGCCGAGAGTTTCTGCCCGGTGAGCAGGAAATATCGACCACGGTTCGTCCCCAACAACAGCGGCCACACAACGTGAACGCCGTCCCCAGGTACGATGCCGTTAGGGAAATGGGGAGCGTCTTGGAAGACCGCCGTATCAGAAGCTGTTGAAAAACCCTCCGTCCACCCTTCGACAATCTCAGGGCGAACGGAGGAGCCCCCGGAAGCGGTGAGCATTTCCCGTTCGTGCTGAGCCTGTCGAAGCACGGTTTCGCTTTTTTCACAGCCTTTAAGGAATTTATCAACAGCTTCTCAGAGGCAATGACGATGTCGCACAGTACGGCTAACTCGGCGTGAATCGTCGCCGGCCCATTGACCGCCGCGATCATCGGCACCTCGATGTCGAGGAGATTCGTGAGCAGCTTCTTGCCATCCCAGTAAATGTGGTCCCAGGTCTGCGGATTGATTTCCCACTGCGGACCGCGCGCGTAGCGGGCGTTGAAATACTCGCCCGTGCCGGTCACGATGACCGCGCGGTTCTCCGGATCGCTGCCGATGTCGTAGTAACATTGACCTAACTTCGCGTGTGGGGCTTCACCCCAGTGCAACGTCCCACCCTCCGTATGCAAGCGCATCTGGAGAATTCCGTCACGCCGCTCCAGCTGAATGTGTTTGTACTTGTTGGCGTATTCCTCAAAGCATGCCATCGCGAACCTCCTTTCCCGTGCACAGGGGCACGGTTTCACGGGGGTCGAGTATCAATGGGGCGGTTTGCGGCTTGTCCTCTTGGTCATGACTGACTCTGGCGCGGATCGTTGGGCAGGGTGCGCCGCGTAAAGCCGACCACCATGCCGAACGCCTCGTCCGGTCCGAGGACGATGGAATCCGCGCCGTCCGGTTCGGGTTGCAGGTGTTTGGCTTGCAAAAAGTCGCGTGCTCTGTCAAGGTCTTTAGTCTTGAAGATCAGAGAATGGATGCCTTCACCGTTTTTCTCTAGGTCCCGGCCTTCAAGACTCGCCGGAGAGTGGGACTGGATCAATTCGACTACCGTGTCTTCACCGATGGCAACGAACGCGCTCTGCTTGCGGCCCGGAATTTCCTCCTCATGGATCAGCGTCCCACCCAGGACCTGGCAATAGAGCCGCGTGGCAACGGTCAGGTCTCTGACAACCACGCCAATATGCGAAGCGCCCTCGATGCCGAGTGGATGCTCGCGCCAGGGTGCATTCGACCACGTCGGGGCAAACCGCGGGTCTTTGGTGAAGTCGCCATACAAGGCGAACTCTAACTGGCCAGACGTTTCCTTCGGATGCGTCCAGATAGCAGCCATCTTGTGCGGCGGCTTTACCTGTGTGCCAACGATGTTGTAGAGACGCAACTGTTCTTGGTCGAGCCGGGTGGAGATGTCCTCAACATCATCGACGTACCAGGCGATGGAATGAAAATGCTGACCGAAGCGGTCGTGGAATTTCTTCACCGACTGATTGCGCAAGTTCTCTACGCGAGCCGGCATCATCGGTTCCATAATGACCTCCCCGATAGCGATGAGGGAGGCGTCGCGCCCAGCTAGCTTCTCATAACCGTGGTAGAAACGGTTGACCGAAAAGATCTCATCATACCACTTATCAACCGCGTCGAGGTCGCTCACGACGTGCGTGAGGTGGAACAACTTGCCGATTTTGAACATATTTGCCTCCTTGTGGGTCGATAGTTTATTGCGTTGGCAGTCGCGATAAACGGCGAACCGGATCGGAACCATCCCAGTGCCGCGCCGCCTCGGCGATCTTGCGGAAGAAGCCGGCCTTCCAGCCACTGACCTCTGAGAGTTCCACCACCGTCCCCGGATGGGCCTCTGTCCACAGGTACACAAAGCGCCCGCGTTCGCCTACGGTGCCCGCTTGTCCGATCTCGTAGCCGAGCGCAGCGAGGCGTGCGAGGTCTGCGTCCATCGTTTCGGTCCAATACGCGACATGCTGGAGTCCTTCACGTCCGGCTTGGAGAAAGTCACGATACATCGACGGCGCATCGTTGTGCTGCTCAATTAACTCGATCTGCAAGGCACCCGAATTGGCCAGGGCGATGCTGAGAGCGGGGGACGACGGTTGCCCGCGGTAGCGGAAGTCGTCAATCTTCACGTGCTCAAAATAAAAAAATGGGCCTACCCCAAGCACGGTGGTCCAGTGACGGAGAGCGGCGGCAAGGTCGCGCACTACGTAGCCGTTTTGCCGAATTTCCCCAAAGATGCGACTCATGCGGGTCCTCCTTTGTGTGTCAGTCTGCGTGTCGCAAACACCTCACCATCGCACGTGACCTCTCAACTCGTCAAGGGAAAGGATGGGAGGACCCGCCATCCAGAGCACTCCCGTAGGCGCTTCGTCTGCTCAGGCATATCCCTCCGTGTCCCTTCGCTTCTGCTCGCGGAGCAGGGATATCAGATTGGAGGATTTTATTCGCGAACACAAGCTACAGAGGGCCTCACGCCTAAAGCCTCGACCCCCTCAAGCGAAATCCAGGACAAAAGAGGCTTCACGCGGGACGCGGTGCACGCATTGGAGAACTCGAACGTGAGTGGTATGTTTCAGCAAGGAACGGAAAGGTAGAGTGTAAGATATGGTGACGATGGAGATGTTCTTGGCAGCTGAGGGGGGACTCTCGCCTCAGGAGTTTGTCGACGAATGCGCAGAGACTCTGGAGTTACAACGGCCGAGTAAGCTAGAGGTCAAGTTGGGGGCATCAGTGTGGCGATTTCTCGATCTGTGTTTGTCTGCCTTAATGAAAACCAACGGGACGGGCTATGTCGAGGGCGCGATGAGCCGGGCGACGGGCGTGTGTTGTCAGAGCTTTGCCAAGGCCACGATGCAATGTTTCCAGTGTCCATTTCGCTCGGCAGAGACGCCCGCGCTGCGACGCTTCTATCAAGAGGCCAAAGAGAAGGCCCTCGCGCTCGATAAATAGCGAGAGAACCTCGGGCTCCTGGACTACTAAATCAAAACACAGGACATTGGTACACTTTACGATGCGACCGTTCAGTACTGTCATTCTGAGCGCAGCGAAGAATCTCACTCTCAGTCTGTCGTTTCATGAGATTCTTCGCCTCCGCGGAGTTTATCCTGAGCGAAGTCGAAGGGCGGCGGCTCAGAATGACAACTTCTCACCTTCATCGTGACGAAGTACTACTGTTTCAGCGCACGAACGATGAGGGACGACCGCTAATTCACCCAGACACCCGCAGCACCGCCGCACCATTGATCTGGTCGTGTTTTAACTTCGACAAGGCGACATTGGCCTGTTCCAGGGAAAATTCTTCCGTATGCGTACGCAGCGGAATCTCTCTGGCTAACCGCAGGAGTTCAACACCGTCCTGACGCGTGTTGGCAGTCACGCTGCACAAGTTACGTTCATAGAAAAGCGTGGCCGCGTAATCCAATGGGGGCGTAGGAGTCATATACACACCCGCCAAGGCCAGCGTCCCTCCCCTATCGAGGACCGCAAGAGCGCGGGGGACCAGTTCCCCGGCGGGCGCGAAGATGATGGCAGCTTGGAGCTTTTCGGGCGGAGTGGCGGTCGCATCGCCTACCCAGACCGCCCCCATGCCGCTGGCCAGGGCGCGGTGCTGGTCTCCTCTAGTGG
>JACQEL010000780.1 GCA_016200595.1 Deltaproteobacteria bacterium | reverse complement strand
TGGATCGTCGAGCTTTTCTTCCCGCGCGACATCGTGCAAACGCTCGATTTTGACAATACGCAGGTGGAATCCAGAGAGCCGCCGAGTCTGACAAAACCACTGCGACCGGAACACCCCGTCGATGTGTCGGTGCACTAACATCGCATCTTCACGAAGACGCGCGGGGCGTCTGAGCGTGCGTCCCCGACCTTCAGGGGGCTGAAAACAGTGTAAGGGAATATCGTATGCATTCGCCTTTATTCAAGTATACCGCCGTCTGTATCGCTGTCGGAGGTCTGGGGGGGATCGCAGCTGCGTCTGTCGGCTTGGGCTCTCCGCAGACTGGGATTATGCTCGGGATTCTCTACGGTCTCGGTTTTGCCCTGCTGGCCGCACCTCGGGCACTCACCCCGGGGGCGGGGCTGTTGTGGGGCCTGGCCTATGCCTTACTGCTCTGGCTGGCAAATCCACTCGGTTCGTCCGCCGTGGTGGCGGCAGGAACGCCAGAGGCAATGCTCGACGCGCTCCGCGTTCGCTTTCCCGCCTTGGTGGGGCATCTGCTCTGTTTTGGTGTGCCACTCGGCGTCGTCCTGGGAACCGTCAGAGGGCTCGAAGCCCAACGGGGAGACACGCCCTTCAGTCTGTCGCGCGCCCTCAGCGTCGGCGGCTTCGCCGGCATCGTCGGTGGCTGGGCCTTCGGGAAATGGATGGCACGGGTCAATTTTTTCCCGCTCATCGCGGGCTTGGTGCATTCCTCGTCCTACGGCGCCGGTGTGGCGTTACACTTTGTGTTTGCCATCATCATCGGCGCCACGTTCGGCCTGTTGTTTCAGCGCGACATCCGTGGCTACGGCTCCAGCCTCGGCTGGGGACTGGGGTATGGCCTCGTGTGGTGGTTTCTTGGCCCGTTGACCCTGCTGCCACTCTTCCAAGGCGTTCCGCTCGACTGGTCCTCTGCGCACGGCGCTGCACTATTTGGCTCACTTGTTGGCCATATCGTCTACGGCGTCATCGTCGGTGTATTGTACGCCACCTTCGACCGTTTGTGGGTGGGATTTTTCATTGAGTCGGACCCCCTCAACCGTCGTCCTGAAGGCGTCGGGGCCCATACGCTACGTTCCCTTGGCTGGGGTGTGATCGCCAGTCTGGTGGGGGGCATGACGTTCAGTATTGTGATGGCCTCCACTGGCGCGTTGTCCCGCATCGCCAGCCTGGTCGACAGCTCCTCGCCGGTGCTGGGGTTCGTGGTCCATTTGGGTCTCAGCATTCCCATCGGGGTGAGCTATGCCCTGCTCTTCCAACGCGAATCACCCACCGCCGGCGCGGGTGTCTTCTGGGGGATGCTGTACGGCCTCGTCTGGTGGTTCTTTGGTCCCTTGACCTTCTTTCCCCTCCTGCTGGGTGGTTCCCTCTCCTGGACAAGCGAAGCGGCAGCGGCGGCGCTTCCTGAACTCATCGGCCATCTGTTGTACGGCGCCACGACCGCCTCAGTATTCTTGTTCTTGGAGCGACGGCATGATGAGTGGCTGTTGGTTGATCCGCGCATCGCCGCCCGTGAAGCGCTGCTGCGCCGGCCGGTGGGCACGCCGGCACCCGCCCTGTGGTTCTTGGTGCTGACTCTGGGCGTGATGTTGCCCATCATGCTGGGGTGACAGCGGCATGGCCGACTGTCGTGAGTGCAAGAGATTCATACACTCATGCATCTGAGCCTGAATGCCGTAGCGTGCGCTATGCGCACGAAAATAGCGGCGTCCAGGGAAGACGTGCGCACAGCGCACGCTACCCCGAGTGTACCAACCTCATGCATCTTGGTTTAGTGGCCGGATGAGCTGAGATCCCTGCTTTTTTTCTTTGAGCTCAGATCTCCTTGTTGCACTGAAACCTCTCTGCGCGAAATTCCATCCAACACACCATAAGGAGGAACACTGGTATGATTGCTATAAAGATCGTTGCGGCAGCTCTGTGTCTGTCGACTCTCACCGCCACGAGCTACGCCCAGGTATTCGACAAGAAAACCTTATCACTCGCGGCAGCGCAGAAAATCGCTGCCGCTGCGGAAGCCGACGCAATAACAAAGCACGCGCGTGTCGTGATTGCGGTGGTGGACGACGGCGGTAATTTACTCGTCCTGCAGCGCCTTGATGATACCCAAGTGGCCAGTGTTGAGGTGGGGATCGGCAAAGCCCGTACGGCAGCGATTTTCCGCCGGCCCAGTCGAGAATTTGAAGAACAGATCAAGAATGGCCGCATCGCCGCGTTGGCCCTCCCGGGCGCCACGCCGCTGCAAGGTGGCATCCCCATCACATTCGATGGCAAGGTCATCGGTGCTATCGGGGTGAGTGGAGAAACGCCCGCGCAGGATGAAGAGATCGCTCTCGCAGGAGCTCAGGCAGCGAAGGACTTGATTGCGTCCGAGACCGAAGCGCCGCTCGGTAAAGTCTCTTATTTCGACAATGCGCAGGTAGCCGACTCCTTTGCTAAGGGCGGCATTCTCTTCAACGGAAGCGACAAATACATGGTTCATACCAGCCGCCGAGACAAAGCTGGGGTTGCGGAAGTCCATACGAAAGATGCGGACATCATTTATGTCCAAGACGGGTCGGCCATCTTCGTCACCGGCGGGATGATGATCGATCCCCAGCCGATCGCCCCGGATGAGATTCGTGGAAAAGAGATCACCGGAGGTGAGACTCGGACCATTAGCAAAGGGGATGTCATCATCGTCCCCGCCGGGACCCCGCACTGGTTCAAGCACGTCCCGGCGCCCATGACCTATTACGTCGTCAAAGCTCGGTAGGCGAGAGGAGATTTTCTATGCAATCACGAAAACTCCTCTGTTTTGCCGTGGGACTGGCTGCCCTGTGCGTGTTCAGGCCCTGTGGCAGCGCAGCACAGGTCACGCCGGATGCCCCCACTAACGGCCGACCCGTGGCGGTTATCAATCTCGCCACTCCCGAGGGCGTACAACTGGTGAGGGGGCAGTGGCGGTACAGCGATACGCAGATCATTGAGGTGGACCACCGTCGTGTCGGGGCAGACCTCAGACCGTCGGGTCCACCGAATCGCACGTACGACATTACTCCGCACGCTGGCGCGGCAGGCTTTGACGACTCGCAGTGGGAGGTATTGGCGCCGGGGCAATTGGAGGCACGCAAGTCTACCGGCCGTCTCTGTTTCAACTGGTATCGCATCAATGTCGCCATCCCGGAAAGGGTCGGCAGCTTCGACCTCGCCGGTTCGACCGCCATATTTGAACTGGTCATCGACGACTATGCGGAAATCTGGGTGGATGGCAAGTTGCCGACCGTGCTGGGACAAACCGGCGGCCAGTTCGTGAAGGGCTTCAACGCCCCGAACCGCGTGGTGCTTAGCCGCAACGTCAAACCTGGCCAACAGTTCCAACTCGCCATCTTTGGCATGAACGCGCCAGTTTCCTCTCCCCCCGGCAATTTCATCTGGATTCGCTCTGCCACATTGGATTTTTACCCGGCAGAGCACGCCTACACTCCACCGGCCTTCGCTCCGAACATTACCAAGAACGATCCAGCCCTCAATGCCATCATTCCTGCCGATGCGAAGTTGGAAAAGATCGCAACCGGATTTCTGTTCACCGAAGGCCCAGTCTGGGTCCCGTCCTCAGACACCTCACCTGGGTACCTGCTCTTCAGTGATCCCAACGCCAACACGATCTACCGCTGGTCACCAGACGGGCAGGTTACGGTCTACAAAACCAAGAGCGGATATACTGGTGTCGATATCGGCGAGTACAACCAACCAGGCTCAAACGGCCTCACTCTTGATCGCGAAGGCCGAGTCACCATTAATGAGCACGGCAACCGGCGGGTGACACGCTTAGAAAAAACGGGGTTTCTCACCGTGTTGGCCGATCAATTTGCAGGGAAACGGCTCAACAGCCCTAATGATCTGGTCTATCGGTCCGACGATACCCTGTATTTTACCGACCCGCCGTTCGGGCTGCCCAAATTCTACGACGACCCGCGCAAGGAACTCCCGTATAGCGGGGTGTTTTGCTGGCGGGAGGGCAAACTACAAGTGGTGAGCACTGACCTCAAGGGTCCGAACGGCATCGCCTTCTCCCCGGACGAAAAATATCTCTACATCGGCAACTGGGACCCGGAGAAGAAAGTCGTGATGCGCTATGACGTCAAGGCAGACGGGACCTTGGCTAATGGACAGGTCTTCTTCGATATGACCAGTGCACCAGGAGAGGATGCCATCGATGGCATCAAAGTTGATCAGCACGGGAACCTCTACGTCTCTGGTCCTGGTGGGCTGTTGATCATTGCGCCGGACGGCAAACATCTTGGCACGTTCACCGGCCCTGAGCATCCTCACAATATGGCGTGGGGTGATGATGACGGGAAAACGTTGTATTTAACCGCCCAGACCAGTGTGTATCGGATACGGCTCAATATCCCCGGCGTGCGGCCGGGAATGACGAAACAATAAAGGAACACTTCGTCGATGGACCAATCGCGCCACACGCAGGCTCTGTCACCGCCACCGCCGTCCCTCGCTCGGGCTGCACTCTCGACCATCTTCTTCCTCAACGGTGTGGTGCTGGCCAGCTGGGTTCCGCATATCCCCACGGTCAAAGCCCGGCACGCCCTCGGTGACGGACAGCTTGGCCTTGTCCTGCTCTCTCTGGCGGTTGGCTCCATAGTAGCGTTGCCGCTGGCAGGACGGCTGATCGGTCGTTTTGGTAGCCGGCGCATGACAGCAATCGCCGCGGTGGGGTTCTGCCTGGCTTTCCCTCTGCCTATTCTGAGCCCAACTCTCGGCCTGCTCGTGCTCTCACTGATGCTGCTCGGCGCGTGTAATGGCACGCTCGATGTCTCCATGAACGCGCAAGCTGTGGAAGTCGAGCGACGCTACCGACGTGCGATCATGTCCTCGTTTCATGGTTTGTTCAGTCTCGGCGGCCTCGTCGGCGCCGGCGGCGCAGGGCTCGCGATGTCATGGGGAGTCGGAGACGTCCAACATGTTACGCTTATCACCTTTTTCTCCGTATGTGTCGTCGTTTCTGTTCTGCGCTGGTTAGCTTCTTCAGCGCCAGAGCAGGAAGGCCGTAGTCCGACTTTTGTAAAACCCACCGGGGTCCTCCTTGGTCTGGGTATCCTTGCGTTCTTGGGCTTACTGACTGAAGGGGCCATGGCGGATTGGAGTGCCGTGTATTTGCATGATGTGCTGAACACTGACTCCGCGACCACGGCGGCGGGCTTTGCGGCCTGTTCGCTGCTGATGGCGGCTGGGCGCTTCGGCGGTGACTCCCTTGCCAATCGTTTTGGCCCCCAGCGCTTAGTGCGGGCGTCTGGTACACTCGCTGCCGTCGGCCTTGGCGCTGGCTTGCTGAGTGGCCAGCCGTTGACGGCAATTCTCGGGTTCGGATTGGTGGGTTTAGGAATCGCGAATATTATCCCCGTCTTGTTTAGTATCGCCGGGAGAATTCCTGGGGTGCCGCCAGGAACAGCGCTCGCAGCCGTGGCGACGACCGGATACTGTGGCTTTTTGGCCGGTCCACCACTGATCGGCCTCGCGGCCGAGCTTACTAATCTGCCGATCGCTTTGGGGCTCGTCAGCGTCAGCTGTGCCCTCATTGCCGGGAGTGCCGGCGTGGTGTTTCGTCCTCTTCGAGTCGCGCACGACACTGTTGGCACTCCCACGCAGATGGGGATTATAGAGTACAGAGGTGTGGCGGAAAGTGGTAGTGAGGAAGCACTCTCTTAACAGGATATCAGCGTTATGCCTATCATTCGTGAGTATCGACCTGAGGATCTCCGGCAGGTGGAAGACTGCTTCGTTGCGCTGCAAGATTTCTTGCATGGCCTCGAACCGCAGGTGCGTGAGGGGAAAGCTGCCACGCAATACTTTGACTACATGTTCGCCCGCTGCACGGACACGCACGGAAAAATATTTGTCGCTGAAGTTGAGCAGCGGGTCGTTGGATTCATTTGTCTCTGGGCCAAGGTGCAGTCAGAGGAGCTGGATGAACAGCCCTCGGAGTATGCCTACATCTCCGACCTCGTCGTCTTACCAGCATATAGGAGCCGCAAGTTGGGGCGAGCGCTCCTGGAAAAAGCCGAAGAGCATGCTCGCTTGCACGGGGCAACGATGCTCAAGATAGAAAGCCTTGCCAAGAATGAGGTTGCGACGACATTGTACAGGAACTCCGGCTTCTCGGCCTATCAAATTCTCATGCCTCTTGGTTTAGGGAGCACACGGCACGCTTGTCATCGGGTCAATACAATTGTGGTTCGCGTTAGTCTGTACGGGTCCCTACGGACTGATCTCGGTTCCCGCCGCGCCCTGCAGCAATTGGGGTAACTCCTCCGGCAGGCCGATGAGCACCCGCTGACCGCCGCTGTACAGGAACGCGATGCCGGCCTCGATCTTGGGAGCCATGCTGCCCGGAAGAAACTCTCCGCGGCGCAGATGGTCCTCGGCTTCGCTCACCCTCATCCGCTGCACGGCACGCCGCTGGGCACTGAGAAAATCGAGATAGACATAGTCAATATCGGTGAGGATGATTAAATTACTTGCCCCGATTGCCCGAGCGAGCACGCTAGAGGACAGGTCTTTGTCTATTACGGCCTCGACTCCGCTCAGCTGTTGCTCGCTATCTAAGACCACCGGAATCCCTCCACCACCGAGTGTGATGACGATGACCCCAGCCGCAAGCAATGCCTCTATTGCTGCACTCTCGAAGATTCGTTGGGGAGCCGGCGAGGCGACCACACGGCGAAATCCTCGAGCAGCATCCCGGGCGACCGGCACGGAGCGCCCCAATTCTTCCGCTTCGGCGGCGGAGAGAAATGGTCCGATCGGTTTGCTGGGGTTGACGAAGGCAGGGTCGTGCGGATCAACTTCGACCAGAGAGAGCAACGTAGCCACGGGGCGCTGAATGCCGCGCTGCCGCAGCACTTGGGTCAGCGCGCGCTCCAGCAAATAGCCAATGTTCCCCTGTGATTCAGCCCCGCACACATCGAGCGGCATCGCTGGTGTCACGTGCCGGGCAAGCTGCTGGCGGATCAAGATATTCCCCACGGTCGGGCCATTGCCATGGGTGATGACGAGCTGTCGTTCTGCTGTCACCGTCTGCGAGATCGCTGCCATGGCCGCCAAGCTGCGCGCTGCCTGTTCAGTAATGGTGCCACGGTCACCTTGACGGATCAGCGCATTGCCACCTAAAGCGACGACCAGCCGCTCACTCATGATCAACCTCGCTGGAGGTCAGCCCGCGCAAAAAGTTGTCGAGGATCTCACCCAAGTCCGGATGGCTGATCTCCTCAAGCTCGTAGCGCACCCGGCAGCTCGGAGCGGACAGAGGAATCACATGTCCGAGATCAACCGGTGTCGCGATCACCATCGTGTCGCAAGCCGCCGCGGTGATGGTCGCAGCCAGGTCCTGCAACTGACTAGGAGAATAACCCATGGCCGGCAGGGCGTGGGTGATCCAGGGATAACGGCGGAAGGTCTCGACTAGACTCCCCTGAGCACTCGAGCGTGGATCGATGACCTCTGCCGCTCCGTAGCGTTGGGCGGCAATGGTTCCTGAGCCGTATCCCATCTCGCCATGCGTCAACGTTGGTCCGTCTTCGATGACGAGGACGCGCTTACCACGAATGAGTTCAGGCCGATCCACAGACACTGCCGAGCGCGCCTGGATCACTGTCGCCTGCGGGTTGATCTGGGCGATATTGCTCATGACTTGCTGGATGCCGGCGACCGGCGCTGAGTCGAGCTTGTTGACGATCAAGACCTGCGCCCGGCGCAGATTGGTCTCACCGGGGTGGTACAGCAACTCGTGTCCGGCGCGATGGGGATCCAGCAGGACAATCTCTAGGTTTGGACGGAAGAACGGCCAGTCATTGTTGCCCCCGTCCCAGAGGATCACGTCGGCTTCTTGCTCCGCGGTTCGCAGGATGCGCTCATAGTCCACCCCGGCATACACCACCACCCCGACGCGGATGTGCTGTTCGTATTCCTCGCGCTCTTCAATCGTGCACTCGTAGCGGTCACAGTCCGCCAAGGTTGCAAACCTCTGTACCGCCTGCTTGACCAGATCACCGTAGGGCATGGGGTGACGCACCACGACCGGTCGTTGTCCACGTGCCCGTAGCAGGCTCGCCAGGCGACGCACCACCATCCCTTTGCCGCAACCCGTGCGCACGGCGCACACCGAAATCACCGGGCGTGTGGCAGTGAGGAAGGTATGTTCTGGTCCCAGCAGCCGAAAATCTGCTCCGCACGCCAGCACACGCGAGGCCAGATGCATGACCGTGAGATGGGAGACATCGCTATAGGCGAACACAACCTGGGTGATGTGCTGCCGACGAATAAGCGTCTCTAACTGGTCTTCCGGGTAGATGGGGATACCTTCGGCATAGCGCGAGCCGCTCAGTTCAGCCGGATACCGTCGCTCGGTGATCCCAGGGATTTGCGTAGCGGTGAAAGCAATCACTTCATAGTGAGAATTGTCGCGAAAATAGGTATTGAAGCAGTGAAAATCTCGTCCGGCCGCCCCCAGGATTAACACTCGTTCGCTTGGCATATACTGTCACCTCTCGGCAAGGTTGCCTGCATGCTGCAACAACAGTACCGCAAATACTTACCGAAAGAACGCCCAGGATTCTCACGAATAAGAAAAAGTTCGTGCTACAGTTGCAAGAATAGGAAGACGTGAAGACTAAACCAGAATGCCAAACATTTGTACACTTTATCCTGAGGCTTTTCAGGACTGTCATTCTGAGCGCAGCGAAGAATCTCAGGTCGAGACCCTGCGTTGCACTCAGGATG
>JACQEL010000779.1 GCA_016200595.1 Deltaproteobacteria bacterium | reverse complement strand
CGGCAAGGTCGAAGTATCGCCCAGCACGTGCCGGGCCCAGACCAGAAACTTCTTATAGGCTTCCCAGTGCCGCGCCAGAGTGCCGACCACGTTGTAGAGCTGCCCCTCCTTATAGGCGGGCTCCAGCGCCTGGCGCTGCTCGTCGGTCCACTCCGCCTCGGTCAGCGGCGCAATACGCGGTTTCGACAATCTCATTCCCATCCCCCCCGGCCCGCTCGTCTGCAGTTGTGGCTCAGCGATGGACCACACCCCGATGGCGAACAGGGTCACGATACCTAAAGCAACGATTTTCTTCTGCACGGTTGTCTCCTTTCTTCTCTTCTCTAGCACTCAGTGAGCGACCAGGGAATCTTGTCAGCGCCTTGACAGCCGGAGAAAGAATAGGTACCAAAATTGAGCAAGCGCTCAATCATACTCGACCAGGAAGGAATCGTATGGCGCTCCCAGTGGACCAGGCTGCCCAAGCCGAGGTAAGAGGGCAGAGCCAACCAGGAAGAACCATGACCGAGTGGGACGAACTGGTTGATCTTCAGCAGAAAACTGTGAGTCCCCGGGTGTTTACTGACCCAGACGTCTATCAGGTCGAACAGGAGCGCATTTTTGCTCGCTGCTGGTTGCACGTGGCGCACTTTGACGAGGACAAGGGCAGTTTAGCACTGCGGGTGCAGCGAATCCGCACCGGCGTCGCTCATGCGGATGAGCCGCCGGCGCGCGTGCGGCATTTGGTGTCGAATGTGCGGGTCCTGGCCGGCAACGACAAGGCCGCGACCGTGACTTCGAATTTTATCGTGTTCAAAAATCGCCGCGAGCGGGAGGAGTTTCTTTTTGTCGGATGCCGGGAGGATCGCTGGCGTCGGATCGACGGAACCTGGAAGCTCGAAGAACGTCTGATTGTGCTCGATCATGATGTGACCGAGAATATTACTGTGCTCTTTTGAAGTGAGGCGTGCATAAATAGCATTCAGCTCTCAGCTTTTTAGGGATTGGGGATTAGGGATTGGGGGTGGGTATTTTCTGCCTCTCCCAACCCCTAACCCCTAGCCCCCAACCCCCTTTTTCTTCCTGCTGTTTGGTCTGTAACGAAGGAGAACTATACGTCATGGGTGCGCGAACCGGGAAAACCTACATCGAAGGACTGCGGGACGACCGTCATATTTATGTCAACGGCGAGTTAGTGCGCGATGTGACGCAATACCCACCCTTTCAGGGGGTAATCCGCACGCTGGCCGATTTATATGAGCGTCAACATGATTCGACCTATCAGCCGTTGCTGACCTATGCGTCGCCGACCTCCGGGCAGCCGGTCAGCACGTCGTTCGTGCTCGCCCAGACGTGGGACGAGATGGAGCAACGTCTGCGCGGCGAGCGCGCGCGGTGCGAATTCACTTATGGTTTGATGGGGCGCTTACCCGACTTTATGAATGCCTTCGTTACCGACACGGCGGCGATTCGCCCCTTGTTGGGTCGCCGGACTCCGCAGTTTGGCGAGAACGCCTGGAAGTACTACGAGCTGTGCCGAGAGCAAGACCTCTGTCTGACTCACACTTTGGTTGATCCCCAGGTCGATCGCTCTAAAGGGGTGGACGCCCAGGAGGCGCTGCGGGCGGTAAAAGAGACCGACGCTGGCCTGGTGGTGCGTGGCGCCCGTATGCTATCGACGCTGGCGCCGGTCAGCGATGAACTGTGGGTGGGGCCGTACATGCCCCGCAAGCCGGGGGAAGAGGACTACGCGCTCAGTTTTGCCGTGCCAATGGCCACGCCAGGTCTGAAATTCGTCTGCCGTGAACCCTACGACACTGGTCAGAGCCGCTTCGACCGGCCACTGAGCGGTCGCTTTGACGAAGGGGACGCCATTGCCATCTTTGATGATGTGCTGGTGCCGTGGGAGCGCGTATTCGCCGCGCGCGACGTGGAGACGCACAATCTCATGGCTCCAGCCTTCCCAGGGTATCTGACCCTGCAGGCGGTCATTCGCGGCACGGTCAAACTGCGCTTTTTGACCGGCCTGGCCTGTCTGGTAGCGCGGGCGATCGGACGCACAGAGATGCCGCGCTATCAGGAGATGCTGGGAGAACTCATTGGGTCGGTGGAGCTAGCGGAGGGTCTGCTGACCGCTACTGCGCATGATGTACTGTATAACGCTAACCATCCATTGGGCACCGAAGAAGCACGAGCCGTGACGTCCGCGGTCTCACGTGGCGTGATGCCGGGACTGGGCACGCTCTTTGGCGTCTCGGGTCGCGGCATGGTGGGGATTTCAGCGGTCCGCCTCTTCTTTCCCCAAGCCATGACCCGGGCGATCGACACCATCCGCCTGATGGGCAGCAGTGGCCTGATTATGACGCCGACCGAGAAGGACTTTGCCCACCCTGACTTACAGGAATTTTTGCCGCGTCACTTGCGCGGCCGGGATATGTCAGCGCAAGAGCGAGTGCGGGTGATGAAGTTGGCGTGGGATATCATTGGCACGCAGTTCGGCGGCCGACAGTTCATGTACGAATGGTTCTTTGCCGGTGATCCGATCGGCAGCCGTATTGTGTACTATGGCACCGACCGGCGCAAAGAATGCACAGCGCTGGCGCAGCACTTGATTGATTCGCTTAAGAAGTAAAACGTAACGTTCTCCAGCATACAGGAGGGGCTATGGCAAACGGACGAGTAAAGATCGACTACAGCGCTTTAGTTAAGGAAGATCGGATACACGGTCGGGTGTATACCGACCCGGACATTTTCGAGGAAGAGATTGACAAAATCTTCTACCGTGGCTGGATCTACGTTGGCCATGCCAGCGAGATTCCCCAGCCGGGGGATTTCCGCCTGACCACCCTCGGCCGCCAATCGGTCATCATGGTGCGCGCCGAGGACGGGCAGGTGCAGTTGTTGATGAACCGCTGCGCCCATCGGGCGAATGCCGTCTGCCAGGTCGAGCGCGGCAACGCCAAAATGTTCCGTTGCGCCTATCATGGCTGGACCTACCGCAACAACGGTGAACTGGCGAGTGTCACCTATCAGGACCGGTATGGCGCGTGGTTTCGCAAGGAAGACTTTGGGCTGCGCAAAGTGCCGCGCATGGCGATGTATCGTGGGTTCGTCTTCGGTAGCCTGAGTCCAGTCGGCATCACGCTCGACGAGCACCTGGGCCAGCCCGTCAAAGAACAGCTCGATTTTTTTATTGACCTCTCTCCAGAAGGAGAACTTGATGTGACTGCCGGAGTCCACAAGTATGGCTATAAGGCCAACTGGAAGTTTCAGATCGAGAACGGCATGGACGGGTATCACCCCAATTTCGTCCACCAGAGTTTCTTCGCCAACATTCAGCGCAGAACCGGCGCGAAGTTGACCGACCTGTTCCACAGCGGTTCTACGAGCCTGACGCGCGACCTGGGGAATGGCCATGTGATGTTAGACTACCGATCATACAACAAGGCTAACCAGCAACGCGTGCAGTCGCTGCTACCGACGCGACCAGGAGGACAAGCATATCTGGACGCGATGATCGCGCGGCATGGCCAGGAGCGGGCAGAGGAAATTCTTACGGCCGGCGGGACGCACCTGTTGGTGTTTCCCAACCTTATTCTCATCGGCGTACAACTCCGGGTGATCCGGCCAGTGACGATTGGTGAAACCGAGGTCTTTCTCTACCCGACGTTGCTCAAAGGGGTGCCCTCTCAGGTCAACGCGGCACGGCTACGCGGGCACGAAACGTTCTATGGGCCCGCGGGTGGTGGTGCGACCGATGACCTGGAGATGTTCGAGCGCAACCAGGTCGGGCTCAGTGCCCAGGTGGATCCGTGGTTAGTACTGGGACGTGGCCTGCATCAGGAATCCCAGGACGTGGATGGGACACGGGTCGGGCAAATTACTGATGAATTGACCCAGCGCAGCATCTGGCAGCAGTGGAAAAAGATGATGTCACAGGAAGTGGGCGGAGAAGTCCAGCGTGGGAGGGCGCGGAGAGTGACGACGAGCACTGCTCGAGTCTAACTTTCTAGAGGAGAAAGCGAAGACAAACATGCTCAAAGGTATCGACAACGTTGGTATTGCGGTAACCGATCTCACCCGGTCTATTGCCTTCTACGAAAAGTTTGGGTTTACCAGGGGACAAGACTACGAGGCTGCTGTAAAAGGCTGTAGCCTGAGCTGCGGCAGCGCCGTGCTCTTTCTCTTTCAAACCAAACAGCCCAGCCCCCCAGCAGTGAAACGTGAGCCTTCCCTGGCGCAAAATCCCCCGCGAATCGACCATATCTCCTTTGCGGTTGAAGACGTCAACAAAATGTACGCCGAACTGAAAGCCAAGGGAGTGGTTTTCCTGAGCGAGCCGGCGGATCAGGACTGGGGCGCCCGTCTGGTGGGTTGCAAAGACCCGGACGGCAATAATCTGTATCTGTTGCAGTTCCTCGCCTAGGAGCAGGGACCAACCTGACTCCCCCGTGGAGCCCGCCGGTTGCTGTGCGGTCTCCGCCTTTTGTCTAGAAACGCTAACCAGACGATCGCAGCTTTCGCTGCAGCTCTTGATCGTCATCCAGCCAAGGCCACAGCACGGCAAATATTGCAGTACGGCGTGAAGTGGCGGGCGGAACAGTACCTATGGGCAGTATGATAAATGGGATAACATTGGTTGAAAGTTGAGCTATAAATTCTGAACCCCTGCAAAGGAAACGGCATATGACAAAACTCTTTGTGTGTTTCTGGAGTATGCTTGCGCTGCTCTGCTCCGCCTCCTGGAGTGTTGGCCAGGACGGGACACCAGGCAAAACCTGGAAAACCCTCGCCGAGTTGTCAGATGCAGAAAAGGCCCAGATCGACCTCAGCACCGATACGCCGCGCGACCCCCAGGTCCCCTATCTACCAGCCGAACACTTTCCCTTTGCCGCTCCGTATACGGCAGAGGAGATGGGGCTGCGCTCGATGGAATTTCCCCACACGCCGTATTGGAATTTAACGCTCATCGATATCGGCATCACCATGACCAATACCGGTTTTCTCGATCAACGGGTGAGTATTATCCCGACGCTTTATCTGCCCAATGACTTTCTTGATCAGCTGTACCACATCCCAGCCGGGCAGGAAGTGTTTCGCTGGCTCTCACAGGCTGTGGCTCCACCTGAACGCTATGGGACGCAGTCCTTGTTTATCGGGTACCGGACTGACCAGCAGGTGACGACCAAGCTGGATATGTTTGCGTACTCGCCTTCTCTGCGCCGCATTCGTCGTCAGCCCCAACCCCGTCGAGATGATCGCCTGGCGAACAGTGCGCAGACTATTGATGACCTGATTGGCCGTGACGCGTGGGAGTTTGCCTGGCGGATACTCGGGACTGATACCCTGTACAATAAGGATACGGTGCGCTTTCCCACTACCCGTTCCAGCGCCATGTTGACAGACGACAAGGGGGGCTACGTCGAGGTGCCAGCCAGTGAGATCAAGCTCATGGGTAAGGACTATCCCGCGTACACGGCTGATGGTGGCGTACCGTGCTACGTGGTGGAGGCGGTGCCGAAACCGGACTGGCTCTCGAATTATTATGTCAGCAAACTAATCTACTGGTTGGATCAGCGCTCGTTTTTCCCGCTGCGGATCGAAGAGTACGATCGGGAGGGAAAGTTGCTATTGATCAATGCCCGCATCGCGACACGAGCCAATCCCCGGCTGGGAGACCGGGGTTATGCCGTGTTGTTTGATCTCTGGTGGAACCTGCCTTTGGATTTGATGACGGCGAGCATTCACGGCATCCTCAACAAAGAATGGTCGGAAGACGACCGTAAAATATTTTTTAGCCCGGGCTTTATGCGACGGGAGTGGTTTATGGAACCACCCAAAAACCTCATGGGCCTTAACTCTCCTGAAGAATTTTATCTGCGACCCAACTTGGCTATGGGTAAATTTCCGCAGGAGCGCAAGATTGAGATCCCGCCCGACCTCGCGGCGCGCCTTGAGGCGCAGGAACAGGCGGGACATATCGTGTTTTGAGTCTCGTAGCATGCTGGAGCACACAGCAGAAAAGAAGGTTTGCTGATCTCGTTCCCAGGCTCTGCCTGAGGATGTAAAAGTGAGGCAGACCGTGGCAGGACACTGAGAGAAAAAAGTCGCGCAAAGGAGGACGTATGAAACCGAACTGTCCCATGCAGTTTGACGGGATTGATCACGTAGTGCTCAATGTGACCGATAGTGAACGGGCTCTCCAGTTTTATACCCAAGTCTTGGGGCTCACCGTCGAGCGGGTCATTGAAGACCTCCACATTTATCAGCTCCGCTGCGGCCGCAATATCATTGACCTGCGCGTCCTGTCCCAGGGGAAGACGCTGGCACAGAAGGAGGAGCGGGGTATAGACCATCTCTGTCTCATGATGCACGGGGACGTCGATGTCATCGTCAACTACCTCAAAGAGCACGACGTACCGATCGTGTTCGGCCCCGTCGAACTGTATGGCGCCACGGGATTTGGCACCTCCATGTACGTACTGGACCCGGACGGGCACACGCTTGAATTAAAGGCTGACTACGCCCAGTATCCTATACGGACCACTGGGAAGGAGGCGATGGCTGGGCTGACCCGGCTGAGAGCAGAACCATATTCGGATGGGTGCCCAACCTCCAGCCCCAGCGGGGCGGTTGGCTGTCGCCGGTTTCGCCCGACGCTAAAGCATCGGGCTACCCTCATGCCGCCGGCTGAAGCCGGCTCTTAGCCCCTGCGGAGCGGTTGAGGGTAACCGGGGGATTTATCCCCGGCGGAGGTGCGAAGTTTATCAACAGTATCATTTATCTCCCGGCGGGATTGAGCGGCTGCCGCGCGTGCTTTTATCTCCGACTTGGTCTGAGCCGTTCGATCTCCCGCTCCAACTCTTCAATCTTGGTGAGCAAATCCAGCACAACGCCAATGCCGACCCAATTCACCCCGAGATCCTGATGGAGGCGCAGGATGCGGCGGATCCGTAGGATCGTCGCCACCTCAAAAAGCGGCTCCGGCGTGGTTTCTACCGGATCGATCAACCCGAGAGCCATCAGCCTCTCTCCCAGCCCAGGATGGATACCCGCTAAGCGTGTGACCTCATCTAAGGACAAGAGGGAGCCGCGGAGAGGTCCGGCGCCTGGCTGTCGCAAGATTAAGGAAAAGCGCGTCGTCGCCATTTAT
>JACQEL010000770.1 GCA_016200595.1 Deltaproteobacteria bacterium | reverse complement strand
CTGCAGGTGATCCTGCTCAAAGGCGGGGCCTTGATCAAAACTGTGTACCGTGAGCAGCCGGGGTTGCGGCCTTTAGGTGATCTAGACCTTTTGGTCAGAGCCGAAGACCTCCCTGGTGTCGAGGAAGTGCTCCGCCTACACGGCTTCCGCCCGCTCGTCCCTTCCTCATCATTCTTCCACAATGGCGCAGCCGCCTTCGATCTGCATACTGATCTCATCGGCGCGGGACGCATCAGAGGACGAGCGTTGGCTTTTCACTTCGACCAGGAAACTCTCTGGCAAGAGGCCTTACCTCTCGACCCACAAGACCCTACGCTACTGGTGCTCTCGCCGCGGCATCAACTTCTCCATCTCGTCGTTCACGCCCTCAAGCACTCATTTACCCGGCTGATCTGGTTCATCGACCTAGGGCTTGCCCTACGGCAAGTGCAATGGGGGGAGTCAATAGACCACGCCAAGGCGGTAGGCGCTCTACGCGCCCTCACGTATACCCTGTTGGCGTTACGTGCGCTCATGGGAGTGCAGATTCCCTCAGAGACTCTCCGCGAACTCTCACGCTTGAACCGGCTTGAGCACCTGTTCGTGCAACAGGTTATCAGTCGGAACCCGAGGCAAGCGCTTGGGGAGGTCATGGTCGCGCTCTCCATTCCCGGGGTCATAGGAAAACTCAGCTACCTGTTCGAGTTCGGTTTTCCACGGCAGGAGATATTAGCTGAAGTCTCTCCGTCTACTCCTGCCTGGCTCCTTTATCCTCAGCGTTTGTGCCACATCATGGCGCGGGGAGTACGGGAGGGGAGCAGCCTCTGGCGCTCGTAAAGAGAGGAGAGATGCAAGGTCTGGCTCTCCAGAAAGGGTGTATGTTCTCTCACTCATTGAGCAGACTGCGCAGGAGCTTAGGGCTTCCCCGGCTGTCGTGGCAGACATACGTGGCCGCGGTGGCAGTGCTCCTCACCCTTTCGTGGTTGACGGCTATCCTTTTTCCTTCCTTCTTGGGGAATTTTTTCTCGTATAACCCTTCCTACTATGAACCTAAAGACTTTCAGCGTGGCGACTATTTGCTGGAGAAACAGAAAAAGGGGCAAAAAAAGAAGAATGAGGAACTGATCCAGGAGTGATAAAAGTTCTGCACATCATTACCCGCTTAGACCAGGGAGGGTCCGCGACGAATACGCTGATGACCGTTGCGGGCCTCGAAAGCCGAGGCTTTGCTATGACCCTGCTCTATGGCAAGACGGTGAGCCTGCCGCGCGAAGCCGTGGCCCTCAGGGAAAAAATTGCGATGAAAGAGGTTCCTGCCCTGCTCCGCGAACTGGCTCCGTACCAAGACCTGATCGCCTTTTACCAACTCTGGCAATTTATCCGCCGTGGCGGTTTCACTGTGGTCCATACTCATTCCTCCAAGGCTGGCATCCTCGGTCGCTGGGCGGCCTGGTGCGCGCGGGTTCCTGTCATCGTGCATACGCCCCACGGCCATGTCTTCTACGGATATTTTGGGTGGTTTACTACCAGGCTGTGTGTGTGGCTGGAGCGTCTCACGGCTCTGGTGACCGACCGGATTGTGACCTTAACCGAGCGAGAAAAGGCAGAGCATATCGAGTGGAAGATCGCCGGAGCAGAGAAATTTACTACCATTCCGAGCGGAGTTGATCTGCAATCAGTCTCAAGTCCCAAGTCCCAAGTCTCAAGTCTGAAACCGGTGGCCCTTGCACCGCCTGGCTCTCTTTTGGTGGGAACCGTCGGCCGTTTTGAAGCCATCAAAGGGCACCGCTATCTGGTTGAGGCCATCCCTCTGGTTTTAGCACAGGTACCAACCGCGTGGTTTCTCTTTATCGGGGATGGTCCACTGCGCTCCAGGCTTGAACAACAGACCGTACAGCTTGGGGTCGCAACCCAGGTCACCTTTACCGGCTGGCAAGCTGAGCCAGCGGCGTTAATGGCGCTCTGCGACCTGATTGTTCTCCCTTCGCTGAACGAAGGGATGGGCCGAGTGCTGGTCGAGGCGATGGCGCTGGGCAAGGCGCTGGTCGCTTCGTCAGTAGGTGGAATTCCCGACTTAGTGCAGGAAGGAAAAAACGGGCTGCTGGTCCCTCCGGCAGATCCTCCACGCCTGGCGCAGGCAATAATCAGTCTACTGACCGATAAGAGCCGGAGGGAGCAGATGGGAGCAAAAGGACAACATCTGGCCCCAGCTTTCAGTGCCGAGGTCATGTTGGAGAAAATTGAGAAACTCTACCAGGATTTGCTCGCGTGTCGGACATGATGCGGTACGTGTGTTTGTGGCTGGGACTCTTATTCTTCGGGACCTCTTCAGCTCTGGCAGGAGAAGCTTTTTTCCTGCCTGGAGTTATGCACGTCCATAGCACCTTCAGCAGTGGAGAGGACTCGCTAGAGGAAGTCGTCGGCAAAGCCCGAGCGCAAGGTCTGCGTGTCATTGTGCTCACCGATAACTATATCCTGCGCTGGGAGTACGGGGCTTTTCCCCTTCGCCGCCTGGTGCGAAAAGTCGTGACGATGCCGTCGGTGGAGAGAGCCGGGATTGAAAAATTTCTACAAACCGTTAGAGAGGTACAGCAAAAGAATCCAGACTTAATCCTCATCCCTGGCGTGGAAACGATCCCCTTTTACTATTGGCAGGGCAGCCCCTGGGGGGGCGACCTCACTCTAATTGACGGGCAGAAGAACCTTTTGCTGGTGGGAATGGAACGAGCAGAGGATTACGTAGAGATGCCCATCATTGGCAATCCAAGCTTTTATCATTACACGCGGCAAAGCCTGGGGCAGCTGTGGCCGCTCCTGTTCCTGGGCATGGGTTTTTGGCTCATCCGCAAACCCCGGATTCGTGAGATCCAGCTACGCCATTTCCGCATCCGGGCTAAGGGCAGCTACGGTGTGTATGGCTGGCCTCTTATCATCCTGGCTGTTCTTTTCCTGGTTGATCGTTTCCCTTTTACCACGCCCTCTTTCAGTCCTTATCAGGGAAGCGCAGGCTTCTCCCCCTACCAGCAATTGCTTGATTATGTGCAAGCAAGGCACGGCCTGAGTTTTTGGTCGATGCCAGAAACCCAGGATTTTCACCAGTATGCTTTTGGCCGTTTAGGCACAGTGACCGTGAAAACCGATCCTCATCCCGAGGCCTTGGCCAACACCAGCGGGTACACGGGGTTCGGTGCCATTTACCAGGAAAACAGTACGCTGACCAAGCCCGGAGGAGAGTGGGATCAGCTTCTGCTCGCCTACTGCCGTGGGGAGAGAGAACAACCTCAGTGGGGTATCGGCGAAATTACCTTCCACGGCAATAGCCAGGCAGGCAAGGAACTCTATCACGTACAAACCATCTTTGCCGTACAGGAGGCCACCCCGACCGCGGTTCTGGCAGCGCTGCGCGCGGGGCATATGTATGCTTTGCAACGTGAGCAGGCAGAGGCGCTGGTCCTGAGGGATTTTACCCTGGTCACGCCGACCGCAGCCGAACCCGCCCGTATGGGCGAAACTCTCCGTCTGCACGATTCGCCGCTTGTGCATCTGCGCCTCGAGAGCGAATCTCAGAGCGCCCTGCAGTTCTCCCTCACTTTAATTCGCTCGGGAGAAGTGCTCGCCACCTTGTCAGGCCTCACCCCTCAAGATTTCACTTATTCTGACGATTCTCTTAGAGAGGGACGAGGCTACTACCGGGTGGAAGTGCGCGGACCCACACCTCACTGGCTCGTCTCGAACCCTATTTTTGTGGAAAAAACCGCCCCATGATTGCGACCATTCACCAACCACAGTATCTCCCCTGGTTGGGATACTTCGATAAAATGGATCAAGCCGATGTATTTGTTCTTCTCGACACCGTGCAGTTTAAAAAGAACGAATGGCAAAACCGGAATCGCATTAAAACTGCGCAAGGCTGGCAGTGGATTACGGTCCCTACCCTTCATCGCTTCCCGTCTCTGATCAGAGAGGTGCAAATCAATGCGGAGGTGTCTTGGGCTCATAAACATCGGCAAGCGTTGTGCACTCATTACGGCCGGGCCCCGTATTTTCAGCCGCACAGAGATTTTTTCGAGGCCACCTATAGCCAGCGTTGGGAGAATCTGGTGGACCTCAACGTCCATGTGATTCGTTACCTGACCACGGCCCTAGGGATTAAGACTCCCTTGGTATTGGCTTCCACCCTGCCGACGAGCGAAGAGCCTACCGAACGTCTCCTCACCATCTGTCGATCGCTGGGAGCCACCGCTTACCTCTCAGGCAGAGACGGGGGCAAGTACATGCGAACTTCGCGTTTTGCCGAAGAGGGCATCGACCTCCTTTTTCAAGACTTTACCCACCCTGTCTATGCACAACTCTATGGCGAATTTTTGCCTCAACTGTCGGCGATTGATCTTCTCCTGAACTGTGGGAGCGCAAGTTTGTCCATCTTACGACAGGGCCGCAAGCAGAGGCACCTATGAAAATTCTCGCGATCGGCGCCCATCCGGACGATATCGAATTTGGCTGCGGCGGCACCCTGGTCAAGTATCATGCCCAGGGAGCACAAAGTTATTTTTTCGTGATGACCCGCGGAGAGGCTGGAGGAGAACGAGAAGTGAGACAAAAAGAGCAGGAAGCCTCCTTACGCCTCTTGGGAGGGGAAGCCGTGGTATTCGCCGGCTACGCCGACACCCGCATTCCCCTCGATAAAGAAGTGATCGGACAGATTGAGGACGTTTTGCACCAGACCCAGCCCGATATGATCTTTGTCCATCATCCGGAAGATACGCATCAGGACCACCGCACCGTCTCAGCAGCCACGGTCTCGGCTACGCGCAACGCCAGAAACGTGCTGTTTTACGAAGGGCCGACCAGCGAGCACTTCACCCCGACGGTCTTCGTGGACATTAGCTCTCACCTGGAGACCAAAGTCGCTTCCCTGCAAGCCCACACCTCCCAGGTCATGAAAACGAACATTGAGGGGCTCTCCATCGTTGAGATTGCCCGAGCCGCCGCCACCTTTCGTGGCATTCAGGCCAGGGTCAAGCAGGCCGAGGGGTTCGTGCCTCTGCGTTTGCTGCTCAAGGGATAGGAGGCGTACCACCGTGCCCGCGCTTATCCCACACTCTCGTCCCACTCTTAGTGAAGCCGATCTGCAGGCGGTGGCAGCGGTGATCCGCAGCGGCCAGCTCGCTCAAGGACAGCGGGTGCAGGAGTTTGAGGAGCAGTTTGCGACTTTTCTCGGGCGGAAAGGAGCCGTCGCCACGAACTCCGGCACTGCCGCTTTGCACCTGGCGCTTTTAGCCTTGGAGATTGGCGCCGGAGATGCGGTGGTCTGCCCCAGCTATGTCTGCATGGCAGTCCTCCAGGCGATTCGCTATGTAGGAGCAGTACCGGTCTTGGTGGACATTGATCCTCACACGTTCAATCTCTGCCCACGCTCTGTTGGCGCAGCTCTTACGGCCAAGACCAAAGCCATCGTGGTCCCTCACCTTTTTGGTCTGCCAGCCGACCTGGATGAACTGGCGGTCTTTGGCCTCCCGCTCATCGAAGACTGTGCCCAAACGTTTGGCGGACAGTACCGCCACAGAAAAGTCGGGAGCGTGGGCACCGTCGCGATCTTCTCCTTCTACGCGACCAAGCTGCTCTGCACTGGCGAGGGAGGCATGGTGGTCGCCGATGCGCCCGAGATCCTCGCACGGCTGCGAGACCTGCGCGACTACGATGAACGGTCAGACGACCGCCTCCGGTTTAACTACAAACTCACAGATATGCAGGCGGCTCTGGGTCTCAGTCAGCTTGCTCGCCTCCCGGCGTTTCTCCAGCGACGGCGAGAAATCGCCGCGCGTTACTGTCTCGCCTTCTCCGGGCTTCCCGTGCAACTGCCGCACCCGCCAGAGGATCGCGAGCACCTGTATTACCGCTTTGTCATCACCGTCTCGCCGCACTTGGACTCGCTGCAAGATTTCGCCAGCAGGCAAGCGATCAGTTGCCGCAGACCTATCTTTCGCCCACTCCACCGTTATCTGGACCAGCCGGGTTTTCCCGCCACAGAAGCGGTGTGGTCGCAGGCGCTCTCTATTCCGCTGTACCCGTCTTTAACCGAGGAAGAAGTCGAGCGCATTATCTCTTGTCTTCAGCAATGGACAGCATAATGCAGAACATAGATAGGACGAAACAGCCGCCGACAGTCTTGTTATCGTGGCCAAACATCGGGGGAGGCGTAATTCTTTGTGCTTTCCTTATGACCCCTTTTCTTCGTTCCCTGTTCTTCACCTGGGGACGGAGGTGGGTCTATATCCTGCTCGTCTCTTTTGCCTTTGCTTATACCCTGACTCCGCTTATAGTGCAGTTCGCTCACCTTATGGGGGTGCTTGATTACCCCGCCCAGCGAAAGATCCACCACCAGCCGACCCCACTCCTGGGTGGAGTCGCCGTATTTCTCGCTTCCCTGGTGGCCATTTTGTCTAATGAGATCTTCTTCGTCGAGAATGCCGCCATTCTTCTGGCGTCCTGTTTTATCGTGCTGCTGGGCATAGCTGACGATGTCTGGCAGCTTCCCGCGTGGCTGAAACTTTTCATCCAGCTTCTGGCCACAGCCATCGTGGTGAAAGGCGGGGTGGTATTAACCCTCTTCCCCTCCTCTCCGGCAGGAGATTTTTTCAACCTTCTCCTCACCTTCCTCTGGGTGATTGGAGTCACAAATGCCTTCAATTTCTTCGATGGCATGGACGGGTTGGTTGCCGGGCTCGGTATGATCACGGCTTTCTTTCTCGGCCTGGTCTCATTTACCACCAACCAACCGGCCTTGGGCTGGTTCGCCGTTGCCCTGCTCGGCAGCTGTTTGGGCTTTCTGCCCTACAATTTCCGACCGGGCCGCTCTGCTCTCATCTTTTTGGGTGAAGCCGGGAGTACCTCTCTCGGATTCATGTTGTCCACCTTAGCTATTGTCGGGGACTGGTCGGAACACAGTCCCCTCATCTCAGTTTGTTCTCCCTTGCTTATTTTTGCCGTCTTTATTTACGATATGATCCACATTACCGTGGCCCGGATCTGGCGTGGAGATGTGCGCGGATTTCTCGCGTGGATCCAGTACACCGGCAAAGACCACCTGCACCACCGCCTCTACAACCTTTTTCACAGCCGCGTAGCCAGTGTGATTTTCATCTACGGACTCAACATTGCCTTTGGTTTGGGCGCTTTAGCTCTCAAGGGGGCTGATTTGCCCGAGGCCTTGCTGCTGGTGACCCAGGCAGTCATCATTCTCTTTCTGGTCGGTATTCTCGAAAATCAGGGGAACACGTCGCGCACGACCTATAGTCAGTACGATAACCAGCAGAGGGCAGAGCAGTAAAGGAAAGTCATCGCCTTCCGCCCCTGTTCTGCTCTGGGGTGCCACGGGCAGCTTGCCTGCCCGTGCCCAGCCCCCAGCACTGGCGGACCAGCCGCCAGTGGCACCCCGACCCAGTCCTAGCCACATCCAAATCAAAACCGCTCTAATTTTATGCGCGCTTCCTCAGGGCGGCTTGCGCGCTTTCGGCAAAGATGACACAACAGGGGGCCATCTGGGCCATCTCGTTGCTGGAGGATCCTCGTGGAAGCAGTTACCAGAGAAATTTTCTGGAACATTTCTTTGGTCGGCAAGGGCATTATGTACCTCTTGCTGCTGACCAGCTTTTTCGGCGCACCACTCTATCTAGCCTACCTGTGGTGGAATCGAGTGCGCCTGGGGACCGCGGCTCACCGCTTTGATCGCCTGCCCGAGCGCTTCCGGCGCTTCTTATTTGACGGTTTTGCTCAAGGCAATGTCATCCGCGAAAAACCCGCTGGCCTCTACCATCTGAGCTTGTTTGTCGCCTTTTTGGGTCTGTTCATCGCTACCGGACTGGTTACCCTCGAGCATGACACACCCCTACACTTTTATTTTGGGGCCTTTTACCAAATCTATAAATTCGCGGTTGATACCTGCGGTCTGCTCCTCGTCATCGCCTGCACCCTGTTTCTCTGGCGCCGTTACGTCCAACAGCCGGCTATGCACCAAGGCCCAGAAGCGGAAAAGATGCTGGACAACTTCGAGAACCGGATGGGCTACGGCCTCCCCTTACTGTTGCTCTTAGCGATTGGCCTTACCGGCTTTATGCTCGAAGGTATTCGGATTGCCACGAACCCGCAGAGTCACCCGGGTTGGGGATACCTGGGCATCGCTTTTGCCGTGCTGTTCTCAGCTGCCGGGGCAGACGCGGGCACGCATCTCACTATCTGGTGGGTACATGTGCTCATCATTACCGCCTTCTTTGCCTCGATTCCCTTCACCAAGCTGCGCCACATGTTCCTTGCCCCAGTGAACATCTTCTTCAGCAGCCTCAGACCGCGTGGGCGTCTGGAACCGATCACCGATTTCGAGAACGCGGAAACTTTTGGGGTCTCACAGGTGGAGGAATACACCTGGAAACAGTTGCTCGACATGGCTTCGTGCCTGGAGTGTGGGCGGTGCACCCTCAATTGTCCGACCGTCAATACCGAAAAGACGCTCGATCCGAAGAAGCTGGTGATGACACAGCGGGAACATTTGCTGCATAAGGAGTCGTTCCTCCACCACCTGGCAGCGGCGAAAGCGCGCAATGCCAAGGGTGGTGTGCAGATCGAACTGCCAGTGTGGACTGGGCCGGACCTGATTACTGAGGTCGCTACTGAAGCGGCAGTCTGGGGCTGTACGACCTGCGGCTGGTGCGAAGAGGGCTGTCCGGTCAATATCGAGCACATCCAACGCATCGTCGATATGCGACGCTATGACGTACTCATGGAAAGCCGCTTCCCTGAAGAAATCGTCAATATCTTCAAAGGTCTGGAAGTCAATTCCAATCCCTGGAACCTCGGCTTCGATAAGCGTGCCAATTGGGCGGCTGATCTTGGCGTGAAAACCCTGACCGAGGACCCAGAGGCCGAAGTATTGTATTGGGTGGGATGCGCGGGTTCGTTCGACGAGCGCAACCAGAAAGTCTCGCGGGCCATGGTCAATATCTTGCAGAAAGCTGGTGTCCGCTTCGCCATCCTGGGCACCGAAGAGGGCTGCACCGGCGACCCAGCCCGGCGGTTAGGGAATGAATATCTGTACCATGCCCTAGCGCAACAGAACGTGGAGGTGTTGAATCGGTACCAAGTCAAAGAAATCGTCACGCATTGTCCGCATTGCTTCCACACCATCAAGAATGAGTATCCGGATCTGGGAGGCAACTACACGGTCTATCATAGTTCAGAGTATATCGACCAACTGCTCCGTCGTGATCTCATTACTCCGCAGCAAGCCAGTGCTCGACGCACCGCTTTCCATGACCCGTGCTACTTGAGCCGACACAACCAGCGCTATGAGGCGCCACGGTCAGCACTTGCGGCCGTTCCTCAGCTCAACCTGACTGAAATCGCCCAGTCGAAGAACCGCACCTTTTGTTGTGGCGCCGGCGGAGGAGCGGTGTGGAAAGAAGAAAAAGAAGGCTCGCGGATTAACTACAAGCGGGTCGAGCAACTGATGGAAGCTAATCCTGAGACCATCGCCGTCGGCTGTCCCTTCTGCATGATCATGATGGACGACGCCGTCAAAGGCAAAAATCTTGATGAGACGGTTCAGGTGAAAGATCTCGTGGAGATCATTGCCGAGTCGCTGGAAAGGAGAGAAGGGGCCGGGGATTAGAGCAAATTTCAGATGGATTTACCCAGGCTTATCTGCTGCTCATGCTTCGACAAGCTCAGCACGAGCGGGTTTCCTAACGCGTTGGGGTTTTCCGTTCGCCCTGAGCCTGTCGAAGGGTGAACGCATTGGGTAAAGGCAATTGAAAATCGCTCTAGGGGTTGGGGATTAGCAAGAATGAAAACAAAACAAAGCTGTTCGTCGATGAGTAGCGGCTTGGCAGCCCCGCTCTTTTCTTTTCTCCTTTTTCCCTTTTCACCTTTTTCCCTTTTCACCTTAGGGTTTCTTTCTGCGTGCGCCTCCGTCTCCACTCCACAAGTTATTATCCATACCCAGCAAGGCGACCTCAGTGTTGGCGTGGAAATCGCCGATACCCCGCAAAAGCGCAGCTTCGGTCTCATGTATCGGCGCGACCTGCCTGAGTCGCACGGCATGTTGTTCCTTTTTCCCCACGAAGAGCCGTTATCTTTCTGGATGAAGAACACGCCCTTGTCGCTGGACAT
>JACQEL010000096.1 GCA_016200595.1 Deltaproteobacteria bacterium | reverse complement strand
TTTATCTTTATCCTTGATCAGCTTCGAAGCCGTCGGTCGTAGGCCGGGATAAGGCCGCAGGCCGTTCCCGGCGTGCTCGCCTCTGCCGGAAACGCTCCGCTTATTCCGGCCTACCTTCTACCTTCTTTCTCTCTTCAGTCAAGTGCAAACTGCTGTAAAATGCTCAAGCATGTCTCGCAAACTTTGTGTTCGCTCTGTGGTCATTGAAGACCGACAGCCATTGTATTCCATAGACCATGACTGACCACCCTCTAAATGCGCACTTTCGTAGTCACAGTTTGCGTTGCGGAATTTGATCCAGTCTCGCTGCGCGGCTCTGAGTTTTTCTCGCCACGTATTGAAGTCTGGACCATATTTTTCGATAGCCGTGAGGAGTGCTCCACAGGCTGTATTGAGGGCTTTATCCGACTGGGCAAATTCAGCGTCTGCCTCGTCATTCAATACAGGTTGTGAGGAAATCTTTATTTCATATCCAGAAGCAACTCAATCTGATCCGTCAGGTAATCAAGACTGCTGTAGGTAAGTGTATAGGCGGGGACCTGCTGGGCGAGGCGAGAGATTTCTGCGAGTCCGTGTCTGGGAAGATTGCGCGCATTCACCAAACACCCCATCAGGTGCAGCGCTGCATGGGCTTGCGACAAGCGGGCTAAACGTAACTCACTCGCCGGTTGATAGTGCAGGAAAAGGATGAGCTGCACCTGAGGGGTACCGTAGATATTGTGCGGATTGAGCTGAGTAACCGGGATAAGCAGGCCACGCTCGCTCCAGTACTGGCCGTAATTCGGGATAGCCGCAGGGTTGGTCTCAAGGCAGCCGTGCTGTTGCAATATGGTAACAGCGGGTGTCCTGACATGGAGGGGACGGAAAAACGAGAGGAGGGAAGAAGCTCCGCTCTCGATACACACCATCTCGTCGGAGAGGTAATCGTATCCTCTGTGTGCGAGCCAGGCAGCAAACGTCGATTTCCCCGAACCAGATCCACCCGGCAGCAACACTCCTCGGTCATGAAAAGCCAGGGCCGCGGCATGGAACAGTGGCCCGATGCGGCAGCCGTTCGCCAGCGCATGTACTGTCCAGTCCAAGAGCACGCCAGCTGCCGTTCCCGCACTCGGCCCTTGATACAGCAACTCTTCTCCTCGCTGCACGCGGAGGCGACGAGTGGGTTCAGTGCTTAAGCGGAATCGTGCCTGGCCTTCGCTCGGTCTCGCTAAAATCTCAGCACCGTAGAGAAACTTGAGGATCCTCAGCGCGGCGGTCCCCCGCCAGTCGATGGCCACCTGGGTCCCAGCAAAGCTGACGAGCCAGCTGCCGGCAGCGCTCATAAGAAGTCGAGCGCACCACAGGACACAAATTGCTCCAGGGTCGTCTGGAGGTCCTGGGCAATCTCGTCTGACATCTCAGGATACGCGTCTTGCAGCAGGGTTTTGATCTCGGCCACGCTGCGTTGACCATTACACAGCCGCCAAATCAGCGCCGCGGTTTCATTCAGGTAGACGGCTTGGGTTTTGGCCGGATGATAGAGGAGTAGCTCACTTTCGAATGCTTCCAACTGATAGTCTACTGAGTGGCGTGGAATGTTCATCTCTTTTATACCTGCCCCACTCGGGCTGGCGGAGCCCAGGGTGAATTGATCACGATAGCTAGCTTCCTCTTGCGCTAACAAAAACGGCTGCGAAGAGACCACAGGAGCAGCCAGATAGCGCTTGTCAATCTTGCCTAGGTATTGATCAATGGCGTAGGAGGTCTTAATCCACTCTCGCATGCCCTCGATATCACCGGGCAGGTCATCCACTATTCTCTGATAGACGGACTGATGATACGCGACCGCATGCGAACAGGTAAGCTCCGGGCCGGGGCTTGCCAGGAACCGACAACCCGAGGCTTTGGGAAACTGCTGGCCCCAGCGGCATCCACCTAGATGAAAGACCTGCCAGTCTTGCGTTTTGAGTTCGCCGAGACTTTTCGCCACATGGGCCAGGGTATCCTCCAGGAAAATGGCATCATCTTCAAAGACCAGCACGTTTTGCCACTGTTGTTTTTGCGCCCGTTCAACAATGCGACGATGCGAGAGGGTACAGCCAATGTGATGGGAGTCGGGGGTCTCAATCGCCGGAAAACGACGCACCCGATTCACAATGCCCAGCTGCGTAAACCGCGTCTGCATCGCCTGCCAGCGGTCGGTCGCAGTGTCCAGGTTAATACAGTAGATGGCATCGAAATAGAAAAAAGGATTCTCCAGCTCCGCACGAATCGCGCGCGCGATGCGCTCAAACGCCTGTGCACCTAAACGTTCGCGAAAATACGCCTCTAGCGCTGCAGTGTCCCAACCAAGTTCGGTGAACCCAATAAAATAGTTCCAGATACGGTCCGCCCATTTGTTCTGATATTGGGGGCCAAGTGGCCGGTTGAAGCGATGGACCCAGCGGAGAAACGGAAGACACAGGGTACGCCGTCCGGCCTGCCTAAACTTCTCGTGAATATAGCCTTCCTCACCACCATAGCCACGGAAACGTGGGTTAAAACCTAACCAGGCGTCTCTCCGACACGCAAATAAACCTAATCCCTGCATGGGGATCGCAAAGGGAGCCTGCTCAGGGTCTTTCCCCCGTTCATCGGTTCCCCACTGCCCATACATCCCTTGGGACCACACCGGCTTGAAATGGGTTGAAACCTTTTTCAGATCATCATATAGCAACGGTCCTTGCAGGAGATCCTGGCAGTCTGGGTGCTGGTCAAAATAGGTGATCAGCTTTTGCAGTGATCCGGGCATGAGCAGGACGTGAGAGTCGACGCACAGCACGTAGGGGGTACGAGCTTCCCGGAATACCAGATCGCGTACCGCTGTGCTGTAGACGTCTTGGTAGGGAACGTAGCGATACCCCTCGATCCAATTGGCCAGCATTTGCAGGGGCTGGGCACAGGGGCCGGTCGGATGGTTATCGATGACCAGCAGTTCGGTATCTGCCTTGACCTCTGGATGGTAGAGACGAATGGCTTGTACGGTAAAATACACCCCGTCATAGTCGTCATACGTTGCCATCCCAATGGTCAGTTTCTTGTCTCCCATGGCATCAAGGTTTGACGTGCACTGTGAAAGGAAAGGTGGGGGCTATCATGAACCCTACGCCGACCTCCACCTTTGACGAGTGAACATGCGATTAGCTCAAGAGCCGAGTCAGGGCTCGATTTCTGGCCCCTGGGTTTCAGTCACGGGCGGCTCGGTTTCAGTTACGGGCGGCTCGGTTTCAGTCACGGGCGGCTCGGTTTCAGTCACGGGCGGCTCGGTTTCTGTCGGCGGCGGTGTCGTTACGGTTGTCGTGGCCGTGGTTGTTGGCGGCGGCGGTGACGTTGCTCCAGTCATCTGCGCGTGCGCCGGGACAATAATCGTATTGATAATCGGTTTGGTCCACGCGCTGGGGAGCAGCTTTGCCCCGGCAATGGCCCCACCACCGGCCAGAATCTTCAGTAAGGCAGCCCGACGCTCTGGCAGGAACTGCTGTTCTCCCGTTGGCAATTGCTCGTCTTGCGCCGCAACCGGTTGGTGTCCAAGATGTTCAGCCTCTGGCGGACAGTCAACCGTAAAAGGATGCCAGTGGAGATCCAGTGCGCTCCAGCAAGGATGGCTAAAGGAGGTAGCATGGATAAAGGGCACGAGACCTGTGGAGGGAAGAGATTTATCCAGGTGCCACCCAGCTTCTTGCAACACCACAGCCGCCGTCCGCAAGTCACAGTCGCGAATGAGGAGGTCCATATCGTTCATCATGCGGGCACCAAGATCACGGTAATGGCAGAGCACTAGCGGGACCCCTTTCAAGACGAGGGCAGGAATACCGACTGTTTCAAACAGCCGGAGTACCTCGGCGACACTCCTCATCACGCGCTGATTCTTCAGGTGTGTGTAGAGGTAAATGCCACGGAGTTGGGCTACCGCTGACCCGTCAACGCCGAGGCGGTTGAGCTTGAGATACAGCTGCGGCAGCAGGAAGAAAGAACCGATATCAAGGGAGTTGAGGTCATGGGCGGCTTGCCACTGCTGCCAGACATGGATGGCGGGTTCACCTTCAAGAAGAACTGCACGCAGG
>JACQEL010000778.1 GCA_016200595.1 Deltaproteobacteria bacterium | reverse complement strand
TGAGCGCTAATAGCTGAACGCTTACTGTAGGCTGTAACAGAGAATTCACTGGATCGTCATCAGCCCTATGACAAAGAGCCATACACTCGGCTGACAGCTTTCTCGTAAAGAAGGAAAGACATTCCGGACACTGAGGGCACGCTGCAGATTCATTCCCTACAGCAGCATAGCTAAAGAGTATGCTGTCGTTGAACACCAGGAGAAGGACAGACAGATGACATTTTACCTGAAGAAAACCTTTATCGACCCAGAGCCAGGCATTGACTTAGTGAACATCCACTACACGTGGACCCCCCTCGGAGAAATGCCCAATTGGAACGCACACCGCGAGACGCGGATGATGCCCAGAGGCGGAGTGCTCATGCGGGGACTCGGCGGCACTACCCTCGACGAGTCGGGCCAATACGTGCAGTCGGCGGTCCAGACCATTGCCGTGCCCGATGATGGCCAGCGGCGCAAGGTGCTCCAGCTGCCCAAGGCCATTCCCGATCGGATCACTGGTGGTTATACGGAACACTATGCCTTTCATTATTACTTTGAGCTCTTCCAACATGGACAGCGCAAACAGAGCCCCCTCTACACCGAAGAGATCATCAGTCGAGAGGTCGAGTACCACGATTTTCAGGGGGCCCTTAGCGCCATGTGCCTCTTCTGGAGCATTGGCGATGGCGACGCCCCTCAGTACACGCCCACGGAAGAAGCAAATTTCATCACCGCCTACGGTCAGGACAATGCCTATCGCTCACATAAGCTTTACGCAGCGCAGGACAAAGACGCCTTTTTACGGGCGCGGTCAGAGCTGATGCGGCGGCTGCCGCTCCCACACCGCTTTATTGGCAGGCTCCACGGCCCCAAAGGGGCTCAGGTGCACCAGAACTGGCACGTGGTTAACTTATGGCGGCCCAATCCGACCGAGCGGTGGGAAGCGTACTGGGGCTACCTTGTCCACACCCTCTAATCTCAAGTCGCATTGCCAGTGGGCCACTCCAGACTTGGCAAGTGCGAGCCTTAGAGCGGTTTTCAATTGCCTTTACCCAACGCGTTCACCCTTCGACAGGCTCAGGGCGAACGGAAAAACCCCTCGCGTTAAGAAAACCCGCTCGTGCTGAGCTTGTCGAAGCATGAGCAGCAGATGAGCTAGGGCAAATCTATCTGAAATTTGCCCTAGCTCGTTTGCGCTCCGTGGAAGACGAATTCTATCTCGCCAATGCGGACCATCATCCCATCTCTGAGGAGATTCTCGACGATAGGCCGACCGTTTATATACGTGCCGTTCTTGCTCTTGAGATCAAAGAGCACGTAGCCGGGTTTGAGCTTCTTTACCCGCGCGTGCTCACGCGAGATCGAATCATGCGGAATAATCGTATCGCACTCCTCACCGCGCCCAATCAGAATTTCGTCACGGGTCAAGGCAATCTCTCGCGGGACTTCAGTAATCGGGCTTTGCCGCACCAAGCGCGCGTAGGGCGCAGGTTTCTCGGGCGCCACTGGCGCCGGGGGCGGCCCGGCTTGTCCGGCTAAAGGTCCGAGCCGGCCCAACACTTCCGCCGGCAGCGTGCTGAGACGCACGCGCGCGAGCAGCAGCAGACCGGCACAAGCGAGGAGCGGTACAGCCACGTTCCACCAGCCATACGTCACCATACTCGCCGTCGGAGGGGCTCCAGGCACGGGACTGGGGGCAACCATGCGTGCGCCGCCCACTCCGCGTACCTGATAGGCAATTCGCGCCTCGCCGTCTTCTTTGCCGTAGTTCACTTTAAGGGCAATTTCTCGCTTGGTTCCGTCCTCAACCGGTCGCGGACTGAGATAGGTGAGAAAATACTGCGAGGCCAGGGAGCGGCCAATTTCACCAATCAGATCGGGAAATCGTCGGCCTTCACTCAGGATATTATAGTGACGCCCACCGGTCTCTTTAGCGATCTTGTGCAAGTCCGGCGCGGTAAACGGCGCTGGCGCGATGGCAAACACACTCAGGTTGGCTTTCTTGAGTTCGGCGATCACAGCCTCAGCCGTTTGCTGGGTCACCTCGTGACCATAGGTCTTGTCCGAACCGTCTCCACGAAAATGGTTGGGCGCGTCGGTAATAAGGATCACTACTGCCTGTGCTTCAGGCCGGAAAGGGAAGCGGCTCGCTACGACCAACGCATCAAGTGAATCCTCAGGTATGTCCCCTCCTCCGCTGGCTTGCAGTGCCCCCACCCAACTTTTGAACTCGCTGGCACTACGGGTGAAGACGGTATCGTCGCGCACGACATAATCCTCGAACGTGACCAACCCAAGGCGGTAATCGCGCTTCGCTTTCGACAAGCGATCGGCAAAGTCAACCGTCGCCTCTTTCATCCCGTCGATGTACGGCTGCATACTTTCGGTGATGTCGAACGCGACGACAATGTCCACCGGCCTTCCTTGCTCTTCGCCACGGAAATCGGTGATTTGTACCTTCTGGCCATCTTCCTGCACTTCGAGGTTGTCCGGAACAAGTTGCCCGACCGGCTTTCCGCTCATATCGGTAGCGCTGAAATAGAGCCCCACAGCGCCACCGTTGACGAAGTTCTCCAGCCGAGGATTGCTCAGAGACACAACGATGGCATCGTCAGCCCTTGACACTCTAGGTCCGATAAGAAGCACTGTGGCGAGAAAAAAACCGCTCAGCAGTATAAAAGCTGGGAAATGCGCATTATTCTGCTGTCTATCAAAGGGGCGTCTCATACTTCTGGTCTCTCTTTGTAGTCGGTCCCTATCCCTAATTCTTCTTACCAATCCCCAACCCCTAACCCCCAACCCCTGGTTTTAGCCCGCTCGCTCACGAAACAGCAGTAACGTTCCTCCCACTTCAACTCGATCGCCGTTCTTAAGCTGGACCGGTTGGTTCACCGGTTGCTGATTGACAAGGACCCGCCCTTCTCCACGCGCCAGAAAAAACTTGCTCTTCTGCCGCTCCACCACCGCGTGGCGATTCGCCACCGACTGGTCGCCGAATAACCCGACATCGCTCTCTTCCGCTCGGCCAATAGTGGTTTTGGCTTTCACTAAGGGATACTCTTTGCCCTCGCGTGCATTACGACTTTGCGAGCGAACCACCATCAGCCAGCCGCGTTTGAGAATTTCACTCACCAAGCCGATGCCGAGACCGATCGCGGCACCAAGCAGCGCCAACGCCAGCCCACGACCGGCGGTCTGAGGCAGCAAGGCTGTCACAATTTGATAAAGCGCACCGCCCACGGCTCCGCCTAAGCAACCGCCGATGCCGCCATTGCGCAGCCGTGCAACCGAACGTCCCACCCACCCGGCGCCAAGTCCCGCCGCCAGGCCAAACACGCCCCACCCAATAATCCGCCCGCCGATGCCACCGAATAAGCCAAACGCCAATTCCCCGATCAACAGCCCGCTTGCCCCTCCTACCAGACCAGCCAAGCCGCCGAGCTTCATCCCTTGCCTGGTTTGGTTCTTGTGAGGGTGCTCAGACCTTCGATGACCCCGATGAAAGCACAGACTAACACGCCGATCATTGCCCCGAAGTAGATATCACGGAGGTAAACCTGCCCGACGGCGGCAAGCGGCT
>JACQEL010000025.1 GCA_016200595.1 Deltaproteobacteria bacterium | reverse complement strand
CTCGCATCGTTGAGATAGAAGTTTACCGAGCCTGGATCTAACACGCCCCATTCCAGCAGTCCACGTTTGGACAGTTCGACGGTGGTCGCGTAGCGTGCTGCCCAGTCTGGCGGCAGGGGAATATCGACGGCTGTCGGATACACGATAGCATCCACCTGAGAGCGGATACCGTCCATGAAGGCGGCACAGTTGTCCGCGCTACCGTTTTGTCTGCCAGTCTCAGGGTCCAGGGTATGGGCATGAATGACCGCCGCCCCGGCTTTGATACACGCCACTCCATCTTTAACGACTTCTTGAGCAGTGATGGGAATGTTCGGTTGCAGCCGTCGAGTCCAGGCTCCATTCAGGGCCACTTCGATCCAGGTTTTTTGCGCCATCGTTCCTCCTCTCGTCTCAGCGATTTCTCTGAATTTGTCATGCTGCGGCCGCAGGCCCATCAGCATGACATTTCTCAATCTTTACCGACAGGAAACCCTATCCCACTCTCACTGACAGTGGGTTCTCGGGGTCTTTCACCTCCAGCAGTTCTACGACATTCCCGTCCGGGTCACGCCCGTACGTCGCACGGATTCCTCCGCCGGCGTCACGGATTCCTCCGCCAACGTCCTGCGGCGGGCAGTGAAAGCGCATACCCGCAGCCTTGAGCCGTTCGTATTCTGCCTCGATATCAGTAACGTCCAGGCAAATATGGGTGATGCCGTGATCACACACCGGTCGCAGCGATTCCCCCGGCTTAGGTCTGGGGCTGGCATACTGAAAAAGCTCAAGACAGACGTTTCCGAGCTTGAGCATAACCAGTTGCACGGAAGAGTCTTTTAAGCCGACGATGCGGTCTGCGACTTCGGCCCCGATCTCCCAGGAGGAGGAAAAGACCTCCTGAAAACCGAGCAAATCCCGATAGAACCGCACTGAGCGCTGCAGATCACTAGTAGAAATCGCGGTATGGTGAACGCCTCGGATCATAACTTACCCTCCTTTATTGCTATGAGGTCCTTCTCGTATTCTTCTTCACCCTTACTCTTGGGTGCACTCTACGCCACCGGTGTGGCACTGCCAGAGAATGCGGGCATTACCTCCTCTGCGAACAGGCGCAACGAGCGCAGCGTCTGTTCGTGGGTAAAAGTGCCCCAGGCAAACGAGCAAATCACATAGTTGCAGCCACTCACCTCCAGCAACTGCGCCATTTGCTCGCGCACGCGCGCCGGTGAACCAAACATGACGCTCTCGTGCTCGACGGCTGTCTCCCAGGCGAAGATCCCATCGACGCTGTGGTCGTCGTGATCATGCCACAGCTTGGTGATCGAGTGGAACCAGTCGCGGTGAGCCGAGCGTGTGGCCGTCAGCGCCTCCTGGTCGGTGTCCGCCACAAACACCTGGCGCATGACCCCCACTTTGGGCGCAGCCACGTGGCCGTTGAGCCGACCCGGCTCATGCCGATGTGCCTCCCAGGTCTTTCTGTAGGTCGCCACCAGCTGCTGCACATGTGCGGCTGGGCCAATGCCTGCGAAATGATAGCCGTGCATGGCTGCATAGCCGACGCTCTCCGGGTTATGAGTGGGGTACCACAGCGGCGGATAGGGCTGTTGCAGGGGATGCAACTCCATAGGAACGTCGTGGTAGCGATAGTGTTTTCCCTCGAACGTTAGCCGCTCGTGGGTCAGCCCGGCGACGAGGACCGCCAACATCTCATTGAAAATCTCGCGCGTGTCGGTGACATCGACCCCAAAGTAGCCTAACTCATAGGGCGAGACGCCGCGTCCGACGCCCAGCTCCAGCCGCCCACCGGAGATCTGGTCGAGCATACAGACTTCTTCGATGAGCCGTAAGGGGTGGTAGAGCGGTAACAGGTAGACGAGTGGTCCCAGGCGGATCCACCGAGTGCGCTGCGCCGCTGCGGTGAGAAAGAGTGCGGGTGAGGGCGCCATGCCCAAGGGCGTCGCGTGGTGCTCCGCGAGGTGGTAGCAGAAGAAGCCAGCGGCATCTGCCACCTCGAGGAGCTGCAGCCGCTCCTCGTAAAGCTGCCGTAGAGGTGCCTTGCCGCGGTCAATCCAATCGAACACTCCAAATGCTACCTGAGTCATCATTGCCTCCTTATTTATCTGCCCCCAGAAGTTGTCTATTGCTAAACTTTCCGAACCTTAACACTTTTACTATATGATTGAGAAGACATTGCAGGCAGATGAGAGCCTTGTTATCGTGCCCGAGGAATCTGCACGCAGAAAAAAGAGGTGCTGCGGTGATCAATCTGACACAGGAAATGAGTGAGCGGATTAATAACGCCCTAGCTAATCGTACCCCCTGCATTCTTGCCACCGCTTCAGCTACCGGAGAGCCCAGCCTGGGGTATAAGGGGAGCGTGATGGTCTTCGATGATGGCCACCTGGCCTATTGGGAACGAGTCCGCCGCGGCCTCTTAGACCACATCGAGCAAAACCCCAAAGTCACCGTCTTGTACTCGGACCTAGCAGCCAGGACGCATTGGCGGTTTCATGGCGAAGCCACCGTGTACCAGACTGGACCCATCCGGGAGCAGATTATGGCTCGCACGGTTCAGGCCGAACTCGATCGCGACCCATAGCGCAAAGGCTATGGAGTAGTGATTCGCGTTGACAAGATCACCGACCTCCTCGGCCAGGTGCTCCAGCAGCGAGATTAGCGCAGGTTCGCAGTCGTCAGACTTGCAAGAGACTAAGTGCCCACCAAAAGGTGCCCATCGCTGAGGCAGGAACGGTGGGCTGTTAGAGGAATTGTACCATTGAGTCATCGAGCTCTCGGGTCATTTGTTCATTTATCCATTTCCTCAATGTTTCAATGACCCAATGTTTCAATGAGCAAAGGCGAAAATTAAAGGAGGGACCATGCGTTTCGGATTTTTTGATCAATTACCCTGTGCTGACTCACAATCTGAGAGCCAACGTTATCAAGACATCATTGCCCAAATCGAACTCGGGGATGAGCTGGGATTCAATACGGCTTGGCTTGGAGAGTTGCACTTCGGCCGCAGTTCCTCGATTCTCGCTTGTCCCCTGATGATTTTGGCGGCAGCAGCACAACGCACTAAACGCATCCGCCTGGGGACTGCGGTCACGCTCTTACCTTTGCACAGTCCCATAAAAATGGCTGAAGAAGCCGCGACGGCGGATGTTCTTAGCGGCGGGCGCCTGGAGTTTGGTGTGGGCCGCGGAACTGCGCCGGTCCATTACGTTGGCTACAATGTCCCGCAGGAGGAGAGCCGAGAGCGCTTTGAAGAAGCGCTTGCGGTGATTGTCAAAGCCTGGACGAACGACCGTTTCTCGTATCAGGGGAAATACTTTCAGGCTGAGGATCTGACGGTGGTGCCCAAACCTCTACAGAAACCGCATCCGCCGATCCGTCTTGCTGCTAACAGCCCCGACACCTTTGCCATCGCCGGGCGACTGGGAGTTCCGATCTTTGCCTCGCCGCTGATCAATCCGCTGGAGAAGCTGCGCGAATACATGACGGTGCACCGAGAAGCCCTCAAACCGGGGGTCAAGCAAGACGTCGCGCTCGCCTTTCCTGTGCACGTCTCAGACAGCCGCCAGCAGGCCCGCCGAGAATGCGAGGCAAGCCTCATGCATTTTTTCCGTACCGCCGGCGAGCGGTTACGACCGTTAGGAGAGACTGCGATCAAGGGGTACGAGGCTTTTCAACAGGCCCTCGCCAGGCTCGAGCGCGTGACGTACGAGGCGGTGGACAGGCACATGGGGATCTTTGGTGATCCAGCGCACTGTGTCGAGCGGATTCGCACTCTCCAGCAAGAGTTCCACATAGACGAGTTTATCGGGTACTTCAATCAAGGTGGGCTGGTGGACCATGCCACGGTGCGGCGCTCGATGGAGCTGTTTGCCCGCGAGGTGATGCCGCATTGCCGATAGCTGTGCAGTAAAAGCTGACCGCTGGTATTGCTCGCACTGCTGGTGATGGGTCCTCGTGGGTCTATTGAATCGTGCGGCAGCTCACGACACGGCAAGCCTCTCATGCCGCATCAAACCCACTAACAGAGCCGCACCGCACAGGGCAACAGCAAACAAGGTTAGGACGAGAGTGTACGTACCCGTGGCGTCTCGAAGGGCGCCAGCGGTGGGGGGCCCAACCAAGGACCCCACCGTGGCAATGAGCCAGTACGTGCCCACCAGAGAACCCAGCGCGCTGCTGCCAAACAGGTTAGCTAACACGAGGGGTGCTAGCGTCAGCGCTCCTCCCTGAGCGATCCCGAAGAGAATGACAAAGGTCCAGAAAAGTATCGTGCCCTCTCCCCAAACCACCAGCAGCACTGCGACAGCCTGGAGCAGAAAAGTCCACAGCAGCAGCTTGCCTGCTGCATAGCGGTCCGCCAGATACCCCATCCCTACTTTGCCGACGGTCCCCATGCCGATCATCACCCCCAGGGAGAGGGCCGCGAGCCCCTTGGCCAAGCCTTTATCGAGGGCAAGAGGAATGACATGAGCGAACACCCCGCTGAGGGCGCAGAAGAATAGGAGCCCTGAACCTGCCAAGAGCCAGAAAGGCTGTGTCCACAGTGCCTCTTTTGAGGCAAAGCCGACTTTTGCTTGCCGAGGGGCGGGCTGAGAGCGATCCCCGGGCCGCTCGCTCCACACCGCCTTGCTCATTGGCGCATCCTGCACCGTGGCCAGAATAGTCCCGAAGAGAATCAGGCCTGCGCCGACGCCGAGCAGTAAATAGGCCTGACGCCAACCCAGGTGTACGACCAAAGAAGATGCCAGTGGAGAGAGGAAGAACGCTCCCGTGGTTCCGCTAAAAGCCACACCCAAGGCGAGCCCGCGGTTATCCACAAACCAGCGCGACACGAGCGTGGTTACCGGCACGACGCCTGTCATCCCGGCGGTCACTCCCAGCGCGCCGTAGAGCAAGCAGAACTGCCAGACCTGCTGCACCATACTGAGCAGTGCCCCGCCGGTGGCGATCAGAACCGCCCCACCCAGAAAGACCTTCTTCGGTCCGAAAGTCTCACACCAGCGCCCAACGATAGGCCCACTCAGACCATAGGTGAGGACGTACAGCGAGTACGCAAAAGCGATGCTCGCTCTGCTCCACGGGACCGACTCCAAGAGGGCAGCAAAGAACACGCTAAAGGTAGAGCTGACCAGGGCAGGGCCAATCAACACGCTGGTACAGCAGCCACCAACTACCAGCCAGCCGCGGATTGGCGCTTTTGCCGCTAGGGGCACCCCAAGCTGGGGATGTTCGACCAGCTCTGCCATACAGAACCCCTCCAACACTGGTGGTTACGCCGGCCGCGAGTGAAGCGGATGTGTCCTTCCCTACTGGGAGCGCGGGCGTCCCGCCCGCCCGAAAAGCGCCCCAGATGGGCGCGCTCCCAGGGTGCCCTCTACGCCGGCGTGAACCCGTAGAGCTTGGCCGCGTTGTCGCGGACGATCTTGCGTCTGTCTGCCTCCGGCAGCCCCTGAAAATCTCGTGCAATCACTTCTTGTGAATGCGGCCAGGTCGCCGCCTGGTGGGGGTAGTCGGTCGACCACATGATGGTGTCCGTGCAGTCGGCGAGCTGATAGGTCTTCAGCCCCATGGGATCATCGATAAAGGTGGCGTAGAGCTGCTGGCGGAAGTACTCGCTAGGTTTGCGCGCGTTCGCGACCTCATACGCCTGCTTCCATCTGCGGTAGTATTTATCGGCCCGCTCCAGCAGATGGGGTACCCAGGCGATGTCGTTTTCCGCTGACACCAGCCGCAAGCGCGGGAAACGGTCCAGCACCCCGGAGAAGATTAACGTCAGCAGCGAGTCCTGGATCTCGGAGGGCCGCGTGATCGAGGCCACGTAGAGCCGCACCGAGTTGTTGAGCTCGTGACGGCCCGCTTTTCTCCCGCCGGTGTGCAGATGCAGAGATAAGGGCAGCTGTAACTCTTCAGCCGTCGCCCAGAACGGGTCATAGACCGCAGAGCTGTAGGGAGGGAGATCTTCGGGTGGGGTAGCCCAAATCATCGCTCCTCGCAACCCGAGCTTCTTACAGCGCTCAAGCTCCTGCTTCCCTTGGCCAGGGTCAAATAACGAGATGAGCCCCAGACCGGCAAATTGCTTTGGCGCATAGCTGCAAAACTCCGCCAGCCAGTTATTGTACGCGCGAAAGCAGGCCTCCTGCAGCGCGGCATCTTCCATGCCGAAGAGCATAAAGCCACAGGTGGTGTACAACACTTCGGCCTCGACCCCATCCAACTCCATATCTTTGAGCCGCGCGGCGGGGTCCCAGCCTCCAGGCAGGGCGTTGTCCAAGCCCGCTTCCAGGAACGCCTTATCGAACGTCTTGCCGGCTGCAAACGCGCCAGAGATGTTGAGCGGCGGCATGTTTTCGCAAACAAAGAAGGACCCTTTCTGGCCGTCAGGGTTCTTGATGACACGGGGGGCGCGGTCGCGAAACCGGCGCTCAATCCGCTCCACCCATAGGTTGGGTGGCTCACACATATGGGAATCGGCCGAGATGATCTTGTAGGATGCCATAGCTTTCCTCCTGACAAGTGGGCTGGTTGGGAGGACAGAAAAAGGGCGAGAACCTCCCGCCCCTTTTTTATAGCGGGTTCCTATTGCCTACGGTACATACTCCACACCTTGCTATACCTAGCTGCGGTAGAGACGCCCCGACGGGGCGTCTCTACGGTTGGCTACGGTGCAACGGCTGTGGGGTGTCGTTGCCGTACCGCAAACGAGACGCGCTCTTACTTACCCAGAGCTGACAAATTGCCGGTGCTGTAGGTCGAATCCGGGAAGCCTAACGAATATTCAGTGTAGTAGCCCTTGGACTGTACGTCAAAGAAGCTGGCGCGGTTCTGTCGCACGTCCTCGCCTAGGCCCCAGAACGGGTGCTTCGTCGTCTGTGCACGACCGGGAGAGTACGACATCTTGTCGAACCACATGATGGTCTTCCAGTACTCTCCCGCGCGATCGTAGAGGGTCGCCCAATACCCCCAGAAGGTGGTTTTGTCGGCGTAGAGGGTCCGTCGCCCATAAGCGTAATAGGGGTCCTTGGGAGTGGCTTCGAGCACCCAACACCGGCGCTTGGCCAGCTTGAGTTTGGTCGGGGCCCAGGCCACGCCCTGCCAGCCTTCCTTCTCATAGCCCACCTCTACGCGCTCTTCAGGGGACCAGGTGACGCGCCCCACCATACCCTCCGGAAACCCAGCCCGATCTTTGATCAATCTGGGGTCGGACCCGAGCTTCTTGGGAGCTGCCTCGCCGGGCAGGACCGCCTTCTCTATGCCGGTGGGAGCGATTGGCACCAGCATATCCTGCATGCCAATGAGCTTCCAGTTCATATACTGGATCTTCCCCGCCCAGCCAAATGGATCATCGCGGGCAATGATCGAACCAAACATGCCCTCCGAGGTATTCGACGCGGTCAAGCGCCGCACCCGACGAATGGTGGGCACGAACGCCCAGATCGACTGCCATTGGGTCGGGTCGGTATGCCACCATTCGAGCGTGGACACACCCACCACATCGTACGGGGCTACCCCGAAAATGATGTCTTTCAGATAGCAATCGTCCGGGTTGTCGATCGGCCCGGAGTGGCGACCGATGTACGGGGTGGCATACGCCCCAAACTCCACCGACCGGTCAAAGCCAGCAGGCGTCGCCCATTTCACGGCCAGGAACCAGTACACGTCGTCGTATTGAAAGCGGGCGATTTGAAAGTTGTACATGACCTTGTTGGCGGCCTTGGGGTCTTTCTCGTCGATCTGCGGGAAGGGAAATCCGTACCAGTAGTGTGGCCAGGTCTTGGTGGCAGTCTCGTACATGTAGCCATCTTCGTTCACATAATACTTGTCGGCGTTGGCTTCAGAGCCGGCCTTGAACTTGGCACTGTACTGGAACGCATCGTCTTTGACTTCAATGATCTCCGCTATGTATTTCCCATCACAGAATTTCTCCATGACGTGTTCGGGCAACATCCCTTTGGCTTCTTGGCAGTTCGACTTGTCAAGTTTGTCGCCAGGTTTGAGTTCGGCAGATGCAGGGGTAATCAAAATAGTAAGACTCAAGGTTATCAGCGTCGCCAACCCCCATTGAGTCACACGCGACCATTGCATGGCATGCCCTCCTTACTTTGTTTAATTGCAGCTATTCAACTGGCCAAAACCCGCGCCTTGAGGCTGCCCCTGGCGGGTCCCGGCCCCGACATGTGCCCGTGGACATGCGGTATCCTCCTGCCTGCGGAATCCCTCGGGCTAGAGATTTATTCCTTAACGGTCATGACGTGACTGTTTACCGGGTCATCGGCTCTTGATTTTCTTATTAATGAGAGCAGAACCAACCGTAAGGAGGGGAAAGTTATGGGCAAACTCTGTACGACCGCAGTCTGGGAGCAGCAGACCAGGGGAAAGCCGCAACCGGTAATCCCGATTTGGTCGCTGGTAAGTATCGGGCTGGTGTGGTGGAGCTTGGGAGCCGGACCGGTACGGGCGCAGGAAAAACCCGCGGGGAAAAAGGCTGTCACCGTAGACATTCACTGCCACATCTCCACGCCTGAAGTCGAGCCGCTGGTGAAGGGTCTCCTGACCCCGGAGAAAGAGCCTTTCTTCCGCTTTGCTACGGCGGAGACCTTGCAGATTAACCAGCAACGGTTTGCGGCGCTGGTTCCCAAGCTGACCGAGCCAGAGGAACGGCTGAAGGATATGGACCGGATGGGGATCGCCATCCAAGCGATCTCGCCGGGTCCCAATCAGTTTTACTATTGGACAGACGGGGAGTTGGGCTTAAAGATAGCCCGCCTGCAGAATGACCGGGTGGCTGAGATTGTGCGGGCCCATCCCGACCGCTTTGTCGG
>JACQEL010000777.1 GCA_016200595.1 Deltaproteobacteria bacterium | reverse complement strand
TTTTTCTCTGGGACCTTTTCCTATTAAAGTGTGCGCTAGACGTTATTGAGGTGCCACGGACAGCTCGCTGCCTATGCCCCACGCCTCGCACTGGCGGGCAGCGCCGCCAGTGGCACGCGCTGCCCGCACAGTTTTAGCGTAGACACAACATGAACTTGCTTTTACGCTGCCGCTTTCTTAGCGGTTGCCTGCCCCGCCTGAAGCCGACGCAATTCTTCCCAGCCTAGGTAGGAAGTAAAGCCATTTTCGTCGAAGAACAGAACCGGACCATCACAGATGAAGAGATGGTCAGTATCCTCTACGGCCGTGGTAGCGCCGTGGAGCATACCGTTGGGTTCGTAGACATAATCACCGGTTTTGAGGACACCATCACGCACCTGTAATTTGCCCGAGAGGATAAAAGTGTGTGATGCCGTCAGGTGCTTGTGCGGTGGTGCCACGTATCCTTTGAGCCAGCGGAAGAGCACGGCCCAGCGCCCGGACTCCGACCCGGTCCAGAGGATCTTCATGAAGGCCCTCTGCGGGTCGGCCTCCATTGGGATCCAGTTCATCTCAGCGGACCGAATGAGCGTGTCCATTAATTCACTGTTAACGGGCGAAATATCTTGTGGGAGCGCCATCTGCGTATCCTTTCTTTGCAAAGACCTTCTCGGTTATCCGCAGGCAAGGGCATAGACATCTTGTCGCGCTGCGGGCAAAGAACACTCGGCCCAGGTCGTACCACCGTCCTGCGTACCAAATACCTGGCCCTTGCGAGTGGCACCAAATACGGTCTGAGGATCACGTGGACTTGGGGATACGGTCATCATCGTGCTGCGCACAGTCAGACCGTGGTCAAAGCGTTTCCAGGTTTGACCGAGGTCTTGACTACGATAGATAGAGCCATTCCTTCCCATGGCTGCGTCGCTCAGTGCGGCGTAGAGCGTGTTCGGGTTGTCGGGCGCGACCTGAATATCGCGGGCGTACGCTAGGGGCGACTGTTGCCAGATCCCCATTTCCTTCCAACTCTCTCCTCTGTCGGTGCTACAAAACAGCCCCATACGGGTGGCGAGAAACACGGTTCCCGGCCGAGCCGCGCTGACGACCAAGGCGTGAGAGTCCATCACCCCTTCTCTGTTGGTGTCACTGATCAGCTGACTTTGGAGATGTTCCTGTTGCGTAAACTTGATCAATTCCTTGGTGCAATCGTTCCAGGTCTCCCCGCCATCCAGGCTACGAATCACACCGCCAACTTCCAGGCCGGCATACAGCTCGTCCGGATTAGTCGGATCGATTGCCAAGCGGATAATCCGGCAGGGAAACCCCATCCTGACCAAGCCCACCGGATCAATAATCGGCAGCCGTTTCCAACTCTCCCCACCGTTGTCACTGCGATAAATCGCCGTCGGGGCAGTGCCGAGGTACATAATCTGCGGGTTTTTCGGATGGAAGAGAATCGACCAGACGACCAGATCCTTTTCAGGAAAATTGAGGCGTTCCCAATGGTTGCCGCCGTCCTGGCTGCGGTACGGGCCATCTTGAGCGCCCGCATAGACGATCTGCGGGTTGTGGGGATGAATAGCGATAGCCCGCACTTCACTCTGGTCGGGAAACCCTTGGCGAAGCGGTTGCCACTCGTTGCTGCCTACCGCCAGTCGGAAGAGACCGCCAGGTTGTGTAGTGTCGCTCCCGCCGCTAAAGGGCGCTGCACCAGCATAAACATATTGCGTCATACTTGATCCTCCTTTATCCAAAGCTTATGGTTGGCGTGCTTGTCGCGTATAGTAGCACGTTTTTGGCGTTTCATTGAAGAGGAAAATTCTCTCCTACGGGAAGAGGCGCCGTGTGAGCACGCTAAGAGTGCGGCGCTGTGTCGTTCTCTACTCCAGCAGGTGGCCGAGTCTACCTTCCGGCGGCTCAAGGGGGCGGAGTTATTGCCGGCCGTGTATGCTGGTGCGCAATATGTCAATGGTGTCCCACGAATAGTAAAGACCCAGCAGCGTTTCGCCGCCTGAGTCCAGCGAATCCGTATGCTCGTTGTTCCGCCACACCACGCCCTATATAGTGCCCTGGACACCATCGGCATCATAGGGAGAGGCCGCGAGGAATCCGCTATGAAGTTTTCCGACATCATTGACCAGGCCAAGGCCCTCCTCCAGCGGCAGGGCCGGATCACGTACCGCTCCCTCAAGCGGGAGTTCGAGCTGGAGGACGAGGCGTTGGAAGACCTGAAGTTTGAACTCATCGACGGGCAAGAGCTGGCGGTCGATAAAGATGGCAAAATGCTGGTCTGGAAAGGGACGGAGGGGACTCCCTCCCCTCCGAGCAGTGTAGCCTCCTCGTCCCCGCCTCCCGTTAGTTATACACCACGCCATCTCGCCGAACGCATTCAAGCCGAGCACACGGCGATGGAGGCGCGGGGGGTTACCGACGGGGAACGCAAGACCATCACAGCGCTGTTTGCTGATCTCAAAGGCTCGACCGCATTGATTGAAGGGCTCGACCCAGAAGAAGCGCGAGCGATTATCGACCCAGCGTTGCAGCTGATGATGGATGCGGTGCACCGCTACGACGGGTATGTGGCCCAAGCCTTGGGCGATGGCGTCTTTGCCTTGTTTGGTGCGCCGATCGCCCATGAGGACCATCCCCAGCGAGCGCTCTATGCCGCGCTACGTATGCAGGAGGAGATGCGCCGCTATGGCGATACCCTCCGCCAGAAAGGCTATCCACCGCTGCTCATGCGGGTGGGCGCGAACACTGGGGAAGTGGTAGTACGCTCCATCCGCAAAGATGACCTGCATACCGACTACGTGCCGGTTGGCCATTCCATCAATCTGGCGGCCCGCATGGAGCAACTAGCTGCTCCCGGGGCGATCCTTATCACGGAGTACGCCCACCGGCTGACCGACGGCTACTTTGCCTGCAAAGCCTTGGGTAAGACCCAGATTAAGGGCGTCGAGGAGCCAGTCAACATCTATGAAGTGCTGGGCGCGGGGCCGCTACGCACCAAACTGCAAGTCGCGGCTCGTCGAGGCCTCACCCGGTTTGTCGGGCGGCAGAGAGAATTGGAGCAACTGCAGCACGCCTTGACACAAGCCAAAGCCGGGCACGGGCAGATTGTCGGGGTCATGGGTGAACCAGGGTTAGGGAAATCCCGCCTGTTCTATGAATTCAAACTGCTCTCGCAAGGCGGTTGCCTGGTGCTGGAGGCCTACTCGGTCTCGCACGGCAAAGCGTCCCCCTATCTGCCGGTCATCGAGCTGCTCAAGAACTACTTTGACATTACGGTGGAGGACGAGGAGCGCAAGCGGCGGGAGAAAATCACTGGCAAGGTGCTGACCCTGGACCGCAGCCTGGAGGACACACTGCCCTATCTCTTTGCGCTCCTGGGCATCAACGACCTGACTGCCAACCTGCAACAGATGGACCCACAGATTCGGCGGCGGCGGACGTTTGAGGCGATGAAGAAGTTGTTGCTGCGCGAGAGTCTCAATCAACCGCTCATTCTCGTCTTTGAAGACTTGCATTGGATTGATGGTGAAACACAAGGGTTTCTCGACACGCTGAGTGAGAGCGTGGCCAGTGCGCGGATTCTCCTGCTGGTGAATTACCGCCCCGAATATCGCCACGAGTGGGGAACCAAGACGTATTACACCCAACTGCGGCTGGCGCCTTTCGGCAAAACCGAAGCCGAAGAATTCCTGGACGCGCTACTGGGCGAATCGCAATCCCCTCTCGCCGTTGGGGAGAGGGATAGGGTGAGGGGGATAGAAGAGAATTTTCGCGCCCTCAAACATCTCATCCTGGAGAAGACCGAGGGCACGCCGTTTTTCATGGAAGAGGTGGTGCAGGAATTATTTGAGCAGGGCGTATTGGGCCGTGAAGGTGTAGAGACGCGACATGTCGCGTCTCTACCAGCGGATCTGCATATTCCGACGACCGTACAAGGTGTCCTCGCGGCGCGCATCGACCGCCTCGCGCCAGACGAGAAAGCCCTCCTCCAGCAACTGGCGGTCATTGGGCGGGAGTTCCCGCTGGGGCTGGTACGCCAGGTGGTTCCCCGCTCCGAAGACGAGCTGTATCGCGTGCTGGCGTCCTTGCAGCACAAGGAGTTTCTCTACGAACAGCCCGCCTTCCCGGAAGTCGAATATATTTTCAAGCATGCGTTGACCCAGGAGGTCGCCTACAACTCCGTCCTCCACGAGCGACGCAAAGCCCTGCACGAGCGGACGGCGCAGGCGATCGAAAAGTTGTTTCAGGACCGATTAGACGAGCACTACAGTGACTTGGCGCATCACTACAGTCGCAGTGGCAACACCGAGAAGGCAGTAGAGTATCTAGGACTGGCTGGACAACAGGCGGAGCAACGTTCGGCCTATACAGAAGCGATCACTCACCTCACCACTGCCCTAGAGCTGCTTAAGACTCTGCCGGACACTCCCGAGCGTACCCAGCAGGAGCTAAACTTGCTGATCACCCTCGGCCCAGCTTTGACAACCACCAAAGGCTGGGCTGCTCCGGAAGTAGGGCGAGCCTATGCACGGGCCCAGGAGCTGTGCCGGCAGGTGGGGGAGACCGCTCAGCCCTTCCCCGTGCTGTGGGGGCTGTGGGTGTTTTATCTGAACCGAGGTGAGTTGGAGACAGCGCATGAGCTAGGGGAGCAACTCCTCAGCCTAGCCCAGAACATACAAGACCCCGCCCTCCTCCTGGAGGCCCACTTAGCGCTGGGATACGCCTTATATTTTCTGGGAGAGTTTATCCCCGCCCGAGAGCACTCGGAGCAAGGCGTTGCCCTCTATAACCCCCAGCAACATCGTTCTCTGGCTTTCCTCTATGGTGGAACTGACCCGGGGATGGTTTGCCGCGCCCTTGCGGCCCAAGCTCTATGGAGTCTTGGCTATCCGGCCCAAGCCCTGAAGAGGAGCAATGAGGCTCTTATCCTAGCCCGGGAGCTGTCTCACCCCCACAGCATGGCTTTTGCCCTAGGTGTTGCTGCCAGAGTCTGTCAGTTCCGTCAGGAGAGGCAGGCCGCCCAAGAGCGGGCAGAGGCAGCCATTAGCCTCTCGACCGAGCACGGGTTTCCGTTCTGGTTGGGATGGGCAAGTGTCCTGCGAGGCTGGGCAGTCGCTGAGCAGGGACAGGGAGAAGAAGGGATTGCCCAGATACGCCAGGGCTTGGCTGTCTACCGAGCTACAGGAGCAGAGGTGAACCAGTCATATCTTCTTGCCCTACTGACCGAGGCGTATGGAGTAGCAGGGCAAACCGAAGAGGGGCTGACAGTGCTGGCCGAGGCGCTGACTCTGGTGGGCAGAACTGGGGAGCGTATGTGGGAAGCGGAATTGTATCGGCTGAAAGGGCAGCTGACGCTCGAACAGTTGAGAGTTCGGAGTTCAGAGTTCGGAGTTACCAACCCCCAATCCTTAACCCCCGACCCCCAAGCAGAGGTTGAAGCCTGCTTCCTCAAGGCCATCGACATTGCCCGCCGGCAGCAAGCGAAGTCGCTGGAGCTGCGGGCGGTGATGAGCCTTGCCCAACTGTGGCAGCAGCAAGGCAAGAGAGCTGAAGCCCGGCAAATGCTGGCGGACATCTACGGCTGGTTCACCGAAGGGTTTGACACGAAGGATTTGCAAGAGGCCAAGGCGCTGCTGGAAGAATTGACCTGAAATAGAGAGTGCGGAAGTAAGAGGAAAAGGGACCAACAACTATCGTCCGAGAACAGATTGCTGCCGGATTCCATTTCCACACAAAGGGTGGCAACTATTGGCTGACATTTTCCAAGAACCCCAGACTCATATGTGGTCTCAGATTGAGCAATGCTTGTATTACCAATATCGAAACCACTTCGATAAGGTGAAGCCGTATTTAGATCGATTGTTTCAGGAAGGATTAGAAGAAACGAGAGATACCTGGGGTCGTATAACGGCTCGGGCGTGCTTAGCGGGGCACGTTGATCGCGAGCAATTATTCACCTTCTTGAAAATAGCCAGCGGCAAGGTGCGCCAGGGAGTCGCTCGTGTGTTCAGCGCTAACCTTGGCCAACGCGAGTATACCGCGACTTGCCACGTGGGATTGTTGATAATCCTAAGATATGGGGATCTAACAGATGATATTCTTCGGACTATCGAAGGGTGTTTCGGGAGGGACTCAAATTTCGGTCTCATTCAAGACGAATTGGCCTTCGCTTACATTGATGCTCTCTCCACTGCGGAGGAACTTCACAATATTTACCATTTCCTTGAATGGCTTGCGCTAAGGTCTCGTCGAGATCCACTTGCAGCTCTGAAGTTGACTGAATCTTTGGCCGACAAACTTGAACAACGAAACCAATCGCAAGGTTTCTGGCCAACAGAGCCTCTCATCGCAACTCTTATCGAGATTTTACGAGAGGCAGACGAAACTGACGATGCGACAATGATTCAACGCGCCATCCAGCTACAGGATCGTTTGCTGAAGATGCACTTGCGCGACATGGAAACGTTGCTTGACCGAGCAGCAAGAAACTGAAACGGATTAGACTGCTGCAGGTTATGCTGCTCGCGAAGCTGGTCTCTGTACACCCTGGGATATACGCAAACGTCTGTTTCGGTTACGTCTGACGGCATGAACTCGAAGTTGCACTCCTTCCTTTTTCTGAAGTTGGTCAATGACCTCAAAAAGATTTCTGGCTTGAGGATTCCCTTTAGGACCGAACATGCGTATCAGGCTTTTGGCAGATTTGTCTGTTAAGCTGCTCAACTCTTCAAAGCCTAGAGTCGCTTTGATGTAGTCTCGCAGAATTGCCTTCCCCACATCCATATCTCCAGTAAGCAGGCACTGGATGCCTTCTCTGAGCAGTTCTTCACGGAATACAGGATCACGCTGTACCCGCGCCTGAATCGTTTCTTTGAAGTCTCGTGTGAGAGCCACCGTTATATCTCCTGTTTTTTGCGGCGCTTATAGTCGCGCCAAAGAGTTTGTGCTGCTTCGATGTCTTTCTGCTGGCGCTTTTTTGTCCCGCCGCCAAGTAAAATGACGAGAATTTCTCCATCTTTTCCGAAATAGACCCGATAGCCAGGGCCGAAATCTATTCGGCATTCAAAAACACCACCTCCGACACCTTTGGCTTTGGCAAGATTGCTTTGCTCAATACGACTCAAGGCTGTCACTACCTTCGCTGCTGCTTGTGCATTAAGGCCGTTAAACCACTTTGCATAAGGACTACGCCCTTGATCGTCGAGATACTCTTTGATCTCGATCATGCACTAAGGGTAACATGTAAGTTACCACTAGGCGAGACAGAAAATGACACAAGTACACTCTTCACAATAAACATTGACTAGCGGGAGGGAAAGAAATCAAACCACACGGATTGGCACGGTCCTGTAAGGGCGAAGCATTTGCCAAGCGAGGAGATACAGGTCAGGCGACCTCACCGACGCTCACAAAGCTCGTGCGGCTCACCTGGAATATCCCGACCAGCACGGAAAGGCCGACGGCTGGCGGTGCGGATGAGATAAGCGTGTTTTGCCGCAGTTAGTCAGGAGGCCAAACGCGCTAAAGCCTCTTGCACTTGTTGATATATCTCTCCGTGATCAAGCTCTCGGCGAAACTCCCGACCGTACTTGAGCCCTTCACTGTCACTCCATTTGGGGATCAAATGAAAGTGCGCGTGGAAAACCGTCTGGCCGGCGAGAGAGCCGTTATTCTGCAGGACATTGTAGTTTTCCAGCTTCATAGCGGCCGCAACACGCTTGATGACAACCAATATTTCAGCAAGGTCTTGGTCGTCCATGTCATTCAATCGCAGCGTATGGCGTTTCGGGAAGAAGACGATATGGCCCTTGGAGAAGGGTTCCGCGTCGTTCATCACGCCGATAATCCTGGCGGTTTCTATGACTTTGCGGGCATGCAGGTCGCCATTGACGATTCGGCACAAGAGACAGTCAGTGTGGTTCATCGCAGGACCTCGAACCGAGCTGAATTCTCAAGATTGTCGGGGCATCTGGCCAGTGGAAAAATCAGGCCGAGGCCGTGCCCCGAGGTTCTCTCACGAAAGTCGCGCTCGCGTTTAGCGATTCACCTGCACCGGCGGAGTCGTCTCGCTCAATCTCGTCAAGATCTCTTCGTCTGTCATGCGTAGAACCCTTTGGTTCTCGGGCGGGAATTCCGGGAGGAGCTTACTCTGCTCAGGAGCTGGCTGCGGCACAGTGCCTCCCTGCGACTCGAACGCCGACGGATTTTTGAAGCGTTGCAGTTCTTCTGCATTGATTCCGCTCAGCCTGACAACTTCTGGATCGATCCACGCTTCGGCATCGATCGGCTTGCCTTCGGAGGTGGAAAACTCGAGCATAATGCCTTCAGGCGCAGCCAGGTAGATAGACTTGCAGAAGCCGTGATCAATCGGCCCCATGACCCAGTACCCATGCGAGCGTACCCGATCCCGCATCGTCAGCAGCTCTGCCTCGGTATCGACGTTGAGGGCGACGTGTTGCATGACGCCAGCAGCGACAGGAGATGCATGCCAGGCGGCATGGGAGACTCCCTTCATGGGTTGGATTTCACCAACCTCGGGTCCCTGGACGAACGCGATGGAGGAGCTGTCCCCCATTTTGACAAAACCATGAAAGGTATTTTTGACCCCGTGCATCCAATAAAGTGCGACCAGTTCCATCCCACACACTTGCGTGAAGAAATCGATCTGCTTTCTAATGTCCTTCGTGCAAATGGCGAGGTGATGAACCCCATTTGGTAGACCCATAAGAGACCCTCCTTAGTGAATTGTTATTAATACCTACAGCAGTTTTGGCAGCACCTTCTCCGTAAAGAGCATAAAGCTCTCATGGCTGAGTGGCGCGCCGATTATATACTCAAGATGGATCTCCTCGCGTAGGCGCGTCAGCTGATCAATCACACGCTCTGGGGTGCCGTGGATGACCACCGAATCAACGTAGCGCTGGACCGGGTCACCGACGACGCCTAATACCTTGGGATCGACATAGGTCTTGAGCAACCATTGCGCGCCCTGACGAGCTACTTCAGCAGCTGCGGCATCTGTCGCAGCGATTGCCAACAGCCGGGCCATGGGAAGTTGCCGTCCCTCCATGGAGTTTCCGTAGTGCTCGAGTTTCTCTTTGTAGAAATCCCATTTCTCGCTCAGTTCCGCAGAGGTCGCGTGCGGACCCATAAGGATCGAGTAACCGGCCGAGGCCGCCCAATCAATGGCGTCCCACGAGTTAGCCGCCACCCACATCGGCGGATAGGGTTGCTGCAGCGGTTTAGGAAGGACTTCAACGTCTTCAAATGAGAAAATTTCGCTTTTGTAGGTGAGGCGCTCGTTGGTCCACGCTTGCACGACGATGTCAACAACCTCGCGGAAGCGGGTGGAGCTTTCCTGCATAGGCACCTTGAACGTGCGGAATTCTTTGGCGTCAAACCCACGACCCGCGCCCCAGTTGACCCGGCCACCTGATAAAATGTCGAGCAGGGCAAGTTCTTCGGCCAAGCGTAAGGGATGATAAAAGGCCGCCAGTGTGACCGCCGCGCCAATTCGTAGATTCTTCGTGCGTGCGGCGGCATAGGTTCCCATGACCGGAATTGACGGGCAGACACTGTAATCGCTGAAATGGTGCTCGGTCAGCCACACCGCGTCGTAGCCGGTTTGATCCATGATTTCGATACGCTGCAGCGCCCGCTGATAAACGGTCGGCAACGGCACCCGGCGCTCAGGCCAGCTGAAGAACTGGAGAATCCCGAATTTCACGACACCTCCCTCTGAGTGAGCCTTTGGGAGTCTTCTGGTATCATCGACCCCTCCCTTGCAAACGACGTGAAGGGATTCTTTTCACAAAATTCACTGAACTGCAATTCAGGTTTGCGACAAAAGCCGATTTTTTGCAAAAAAAGCGATAGACCTGCAGGGGTAAGTTTGCTAGAGGCGAAGGTGAGATATGCGGCGCGAAGGAGCAGAGATGTCTACACAAGATCAGATCATGCGAGCCTGGGTGCAATTTCCTGAACGCTGGAAACAGCTCTGGGATGCGTGTGAAGCAGGGCAGGGACGCTACACCCGAGGGGTTTTCGTCGTCAACGGCAAAGGCACGAAACCGCTACAGAAGAAAACCCAGGGGCAGATCATCGCTGAGATCTTGAAAAGCGAACCGATGGGGTATCTATCGTGATGGAAGGGATCTGTAATGAGTAGCTACGGACTAACCGACGAAGTACGTGCGCTGCGTGAGCGTATGAAGAAGTTCATCAATGAGGAGGTGGTACCGGCTGAATCAATCCTCGTGCATGAAAACGGGGAAGCTGACCACGTGCTGGCAGGTCTCAAACAGTCGGCGA
>JACQEL010000776.1 GCA_016200595.1 Deltaproteobacteria bacterium | reverse complement strand
TTGCCTGAGCCCACGCTTGATCTCACGCATCAAGGTTGGGTCGCGCTGGATCTGGCGGGTCTCTTGCCAGCTGGCAAATTCGTCGGCGCTGATCAGCACCGCAACCGGTCGGCCATTACGAGTGATGATCAACTCTTCCTCATTCACTTCCAGCTCAGCGATCAGTTGACTCAGGCGCGCCTTCGCCTCGGACAGAGGGAGCACTCGCGTCATCTTATTCTCCTTTTCTAGACCAAAATTCAGACTGATTTGATCGGGTAGCGATGTCAATTGACACAGGTTCACTTGGAAAATGCAAAAGGTAAACAAGATTGTGACGAACTACCATTTGCCTTGACCATAAACCGGCAACTACAGACAGTAGACACGCACCGTGCTACGTTTTTGCAAACAGCCGGATTGAAAAAGGAGATGTCTATGCCTCGCTTCATGATTGAGCGGAATTTTGCTGAACAACTGGAGCCTACGCGTGACGGGATCGTCGCGCTCACGCAGGTTAACGCTGACGTCGGCGTCCATTGGTTGTTCTCCTTTCTCAGCGCCGACAAAAAGAAGACCTACTGCCTGTACGAGGCTCCCAGCGCCGAAGCGATCCGTGAGGCGGCGCGGCGGCTGAACATCCCGGCGGATGTGATCATCGAAGTGAGTGATCTGCGGCCGGAGCAGTTTGCGTAGCTACTGACAATGGAGTTCGTGCTTCGACAAGCCTGTCCTGAGCTTGGCGAAGGGCTCAGCACGAACGGTACATCTTCAATCTTTGCAAGTTCCCTTCCGTTCGCCCTGAGCTCGGTAGGGTGGGTCGTGACCCACCCTACTACTGTCCTGATGGCGCAGCGATCCGTTCCTCCAGGGCGTGCATGCCTAGTTCACGAGCTGTGATCAACGCCGCCTTGAGCAGTTCTACAGCCTTGTCGCGGTCACCGGCTTGGTCACGCGCTAAGAGCATAGTGGCGTACTGCTGCTGCGTGTGGGCCAGCCAGGGCCGTGCCTCCATGCGAGCATTCATGGCCAAGGCATCTTCGAAGTGCTGCGCTGCTTCGTCCCAACGCCCCAGGGTAGTGGCTAATGCCCCTAGGTAGCGGGAGACAGCGCCGTAGCAGGCCGCGGCAGTGCCGATGACAACATTGCGCCCGGCGTAGGGCAACAGGAGCTGGTACAAGGTAGCCGCGCGGGCCCTGTCCGCCAGGAAGGTACAGACATCGGTAAGATACGTTATACAGGCCATCCACAGGGCATCATGGGGGAGGTCGGCGAAGTCATGCTGGGCCAGATGCTCGAACTCCGTCCGCGCCTCCAGCGTGCGTCCCAGTTCGCTGTAGATCAGGGCCACGCCCGGGCGCCAGGCGGCCGCCGCGGTGTGTTGCTGGACGAAGGAGCGCACGACGGGTTCGAGTTCCCTGAGGCGGCCCTGCTCGCGGCGCAGGGTAAGCATCTGCAGGCCAAAGATGCCCGCGGCATTCTCCGTTTGCAGAGTCTGGCCAATGGCGAGGGCTTCCTGGGCGAGGCGCTCGCTATCTACAAAGCGGCCGTGCATTAAGGCCCGCATGGCCCGAAACCCTGTGAGGACGCAGAGGTCTAAGGATAGCTGCAGTTCTTCCGCTAAGCGCACGTACACGTCGACTGCCGCGTCGGCGGCTGGCATATCTCCTAGCTCGAGCAGGCAATACCAACGCCAGTAGAGGGCGTCGATCAGAGATTGTTTCGCGTTCGCCGCCTTGGCAAGTTGCAGCATCTCGGTGGCGTAGGTAAGGCGCTGCTGTGCATGTTCTGGCCCCTGGAGGGCGTAGAGTATCCCCTGGAGGTTGACGGCGAGCAGTTCCGGATCAGCAAGGCGTCGGGCCATGTCTATTGCCTGCTGAGCGTAGAGCAGCGCCTGGTGCTGCTCACCTGTGAACCGCAGTGCCTGGGCCAAACCGCCTAGGGTTTTTGCTGTGAGGGGATTGTCTTCCGGCCCGAGTCTCTGTAGCGCTTCCTCGAGTACGCGCACCGCCGGGGCGGCAGAAAGACCGACCTCGTGTGTCAGCCTTTCGAGCCCTAGCCCAGCACGGATGAGGCTCTCTGTTGCTCCCAGCACCCGCGCAATGTCAGCGGCCCGCAGGAATGTATCTTGGGCCGCACGATACTCGCCCGCCTTCCACTGCGCTTCACCCAATGCCAACAACAGCGCACAGCGCTGCGCTTCGTCCACGGGTTCTTGCCGCTCCAGCGCCTGCAGGGCCATGCGGTAGAACCGGATCGCCTCGGCATAGGCCGGCAGCACCATGTTGCGAGCCCCCGCTCGCATCGCGTAGACAATAGCTTTGGCGACCTCACCTCCTAGTGCTCCCTCAAAGTAGTGGTACGCCAGCGGCCCGGAGAGTTCCTCCAACCGGTCAGGGAACAACGCCTCTAGCGTCACCGCCACACGGTGGTGAAGCTCCCGGCGCCGGGTCGCGAGTAGGCTGCGGTAGGCGGCCTCTTGCGTAAAGGCGTGCTTGAATACGTATATAGTCTGCGGCGGCAAGCCCCGCGCATAGAGCAACTCGGCCTCAGTAAGTGCAGCCAGATGCGCCGTCAGCTCCCGCTCTGCCAGCCCTACGACCTCTCGTACTAATTCCTCACTCCATTCCCGGCCGATGACCGCGCCGATCTGCAGCACGCTTTTAGCGCCTTCTGGCAGCCGGTCGATACGGGCGGTGAGGACTTCTTCGACCGTATCGGGTACTGGCATGGGAGTAGCACTAGCGGTGAGCCGCCACTGACTGTCGTGGAGTTCGACCGCATTTGTTTCCCGTAAAGAGCGCACCAGCTCCTCGATGAAGAAAGGCACGCCTTCGGTCTTGTCTAACACGAGCCTGACCAAGTCGTCCTGGATCTGGGACGTGCCTAGGAGGGCGGTCAGCATTTGAGAGCCGTCAGGGTGTGCCAGCGGGGTAAGGGTGAGCACGCGGTGATACGACTTACGTGACCACGGGCAGACAAACTCCGGCCGGTACGTGCACACCAGCAGGACGCGTACGCCAGCGATGTGCTCCAGCAGAAAGGTGAGGAACTCGACCGTCGTGGGGTCCGCCCAGTGCAGGTCTTCGATAGCCAGCACCAGCGGCTGGCGGGTGGCGTTTTCACATAAGAGCCCTCGCAGTGCCTCAAAGGTGCGATGCTTGACTGCCTCGGGTGCCAGCCCTGCTGGTATTCCTCCTCCTGTCTCTACGCCTATCAGGTGGCCTACATAAGGGACGGCTGCTGCCAGGGTAGCACCGAGCGGCTCAATCCCGCGCTGGATTTTACTCCGGATGTCCTCGTCCCGGTCGCTCGCAGCGATCTGGAAGAGCTGCTTGAGCACTTCGATAATAGGCCCATAGGCCAGCGCGGTACCGTAGGGCTGGCAGCGACCCTCAAGCCAGCTGCAGTCCTGGTCAGAGAGGGCCTGGCGGAACTCATGGAGCAAGCGGGATTTCCCCAGTCCTGCCTCGCCAATGACCGACATTGCCTGACCGCGTCTGCCCTGGGCCAGGTCAAAGCACTGGCCCAGCAGGGCCAGCTCGTGCTCCCGTGCCACCAAGCGTGTAAAACCCCGCTCACGGGCCACCTCGATGCGCGTCCGCACTTCACGCTCACCCAGGACCCGGTACACTGGCACTTGCTCCGCCACGTTCTTGACACTTATCAACCCCAAATCGTCGCACTCGAAATAGCCAGCCACTAGTTTGTAGGTGTGTTCCGTAAGCTGGATCGTTCCCGGTGCCGCCGTCTGCTCCATGCGCGCGGCCAGATTGACCGTCTGCCCCACGGCTTTGTAGTCCATCCGCAGGTTATTGCCAATAGTGCCGACGATCACCGGGCCGGTGTTGATCCCTACCCGTAATTGCAGACGCGCGCCGTTCGCCTGCCTCACCTTGGTGCTGAGCTGCGCGACCG
>JACQEL010000775.1 GCA_016200595.1 Deltaproteobacteria bacterium | reverse complement strand
TGGGCTGCGGGCCCCCAAGTGCGGCGCGGGCAATTTCTCAAGATCGTGCCCACCTTGGTAGTCGAAATCCTCTCGCCTGCCACGGCCAAGAGGGATCGGACAGAGAAAAAAAGGCTCTATGAGACGAACGGCGTGGAGGAGTATTGGCTGGTGGACCAAGATCGGCGTGAGGTGACCGTCTTTCACCTCACAGAAAGACGATATGATGCCGGAACACGCTTCAGCATCCGCCAGAAGCTGCGTTCTGTAGTCCTGCCCGAGTTTGAGGCTCCCGTCCGCGTTCTCTTTTCTTGATCCGTTATTGTCCTGCTTTGTCCTGTTGACCGCCGACTCCGGACTCCGGACTCCGGACTCCGGACTTCTTATACTCACTGCGCATCTCTGATTGCAGCCGGCCGAGACGGTAGGTATTCCAGTCGATAAACTTGGCACTGCGTACCAGCGTCGGGTGAACCGCGCTAATCTGCTTCCACATTGCTTGCACGATAAGCCGGTAGTCGGGATGACCCTGAGGCATAGTCCGCAGTTCACCAATGTGCACGGCCTCACGCAGGTTGAGCTTCATGTACCAACGGACACGATAAGCAAAGGGGACGACATACTGGGCTTCGAGGGGAAGGTCGCCGTAGATCTGCTCGTACAGTCGCGCGGCTTGCTCCATGCCGTGAGCGAAGGCCGACTGAAACCCAGCGGCTTCAATTTCCGGCGGGGTGTCATACCCGTGCACAGTGGTAAAGTCTTGCCGTTCTTGGGTGAGAATGCGGTGGCGCTGCAAGTCGCGGTACAACCCAAGATTTCCCACAATGTCGAACGTGTAATACACTTGCTCTAGTGCTCGGCCGGGTTTGTCTCGCCGCTGCCGGCGTCGTTGTAGATACTCATCAAGGATCTGCCCGCGCTGCTCCGCAGACATGCCAGTAACGGCGGTTCTCAGCTGCGTAAGAGAGTGGCGCACATGAGGATACAGAATAGCGGCGACGATCTTCTCCTCCGCTTCGGCGTCGTAATCGACTAAGGTGACTGGCTGGCTAGATGCGACCGGAGTGCATGCGACGGTCTGTAGAGAGAGCGCGCGCGCGGCAGTGTGCGTTTCAGCCAGATATTCATTGCGCCGCGCCCGTTTGACGAAAGAAGGAATCAGCACATTTAATGCTGTATGGATGCCTGAGGCTAAAGCTTGTGCTTCGGCTAGCTCGTGGGAATACAACTTGTTCAGCAGATGCTCAAAAGCCTGCCCTACGCCGAAGATACCAACGTTGGTCAACGTTGCTGCCGGCAGATAAGCCCGGAGCACATCGCAGGCCTGCGCCCGAACGGTCGAACGATAGGCGGTCTCCGCCCAGCGCCGCAGTTGTTCATCTTTCAGCGCATCTTTATAGGTGAGCGGCTCGCCGGTTTGCGGGTGTTTCCATTCGACTGTCTCGATAGGCAAACTCTCTCGTACGAACGCGATCATCGGTTCGATCTCGGCAGCGTAGGTCGCGAACAGCAGCCGCATCACTGACAGATAGGCTTCTCGATGTCGAGAGGCCATGATCTTTGGCTCTTTGTGAAAGAGATAGTCGCCGTTTGCCTCTTTGGTATCGAAGCGGACATAGCGGGTCGATTTCTCCAGTGGGGCGATGCCGATGCGCGCGTCTTCTAGCAACTTGGCCGCGACATTGGAGATCTGTTCGCAGGCCACGTGGGCGCCACCGAGCTGGGCGACCGAGTCGTCTCCATATCCAACCAGGACACGATCGTAGAAGTCCCGCGCTTTTTTCAGGGCAGCACTCTGATCAGCACCGAGCGAGAAGCCTCCGGGAAGCTGCTGAAGGAGGAGGTCCGCATTTCCTAAAAACTCGTCGAGAAAAATGCGACGCAGACTTTTCGCTGAACGGCTATAACGGGAGAAAAGAGCGCCGGCTACTTCTTGTGGAAGGCTCAGGCCGAAAACCGGTTCTGTAAGGTTGGTGAAAAAAGGAGCGAGGCTTTGCTGCTCAGCTGGCGAGAAGTCTTCCATGCTACTGCCAATGTCGTTGCTCTACTCCAACACTATGAGTAACTCTCCCGATTCCACCGCTTGCCCTGGGGAGACACGGATCTCCTTGACCTTACCAGCGATCGAGGTACGCACTTCGTTTTCCATTTTCATGGCCTCGACAATCAGCACCCCTTGTTCCTTGCTGACCTCATCGCCTACCTGCACCAGGACTTCCACAACTTTGCCGGGCATGAAGGAACGTACCTCTTTATCGCCCTTGCGTCCCTCACTGCTCCCTTCCCCGGGTCGCGTGGTGCGGCGTTCGTCGAGGAGCTTTAAGCGGAAACTCTTGCCTTCGCAGATGATCGTGTAATTATCGTCCTTGACGGCAACGTCCGCAGTGAAGGAGCGGTCGCCGACGAGCAAGGAATACATATGGCCGGAGAGCTTCCGTCCGTCGATGACCAGCTCTTCCCCATCGATGGTCACCCGGTAGAGGTGATCCTCTTCCAATTCTTGGATTTCGATCCGATGCGTCTGGTCGCCGAGAGTCGCGATGTATGCCATAAAAGGTGTCCAAGGTCTAAAGTCTAAAGTCCAAGGTTTTTCGTCTTTTCTTGCTGGCCACTGACAACTGGCCACTGACAACTTTTCTTCACCGCCAGCCGCTGGTTCGCCAGGCAGACATACCAGTATGGCCACCCCCTTGGGGCAGAGTGCGGGCAAGAGCCTGGTCCTTGTGGTAGGCCGATAATGCTGCTGCGGCCAGGATTACTTCCTGATGTAAGTGGTCCTCATCGAAAGGCACTCCCTTAAACTCCTGGGGAATAAAGCCAGTGTCGAGATCCCCAGCAACGAAACGCGGATGTTTGAGTGCCCAACGGTGAAAGGGGATGTTCGTGACAATACCCTCGACCGTATATTCTTGCAGTGCCCGCAGCATGCGCTGAATCGCCTCCTCACGCGTACGCCCATACGCACACAGTTTGGATATCATCGGGTCGTAGTAAATGGGCACTTCCCAACCCTCGTAGACCCCACTGTCATCACGGATACCGTTGCCGCCGGGCGTGCGCAAGATTTCGATCTTCCCTGGCGAGGGGAAGAATTCACGCGAGGGGTCCTCGGCGTAGATACGGCACTCAATCGCCCAGCCGCGTTGTTGAATGTCCTTCTGTTGGAGGGTGAGGTGCTCACCGGCGGCGATTTCAATCTGTGCCTTGACCAGATCGACGCCGGTTACCAGTTCAGTAATAGGATGTTCGACCTGGATTCGAGTGTTCATCTCGAGAAAGTAGAAGTTTTGCTTGGCATCTACCAGAAACTCGATCGTCCCGGCGCCGACATAGTTGGCTGCCTTTGCCGCCTCAACCGCGACCCGGCCCATCTGTTCGCGCACGGCAGGACTGATGGCCATTGAGGGGGACTCTTCAATGACTTTCTGGTGACGGCGCTGCAGAGAACACTCACGCTCGTACAGGTGGATGGTATGGCCGTAGGTGTCAGCCAGGACTTGTACCTCGACATGGCGCGGTTTCTCGACGAACTTCTCCATGTACATGCGATCATCGCCGAATGAGGATTTTGCCTCCGAGCGCACTCCACGTAAGGCCGAAGTAACCTCCTCGCGGCTGTGGACGAGGCGCATCCCTTTGCCACCACCGCCGGCCGAGGCTTTGAACATCACGGGAAAGCCGAGCTGGTCAGCGGCTTTGATGACCTCCTCTTCACTGCCCAGCACCTCGGTGCCAGGAACTACAGGTACACCTGCCTTCTGCATAATAGTGCGAGCAGTGACCTTATCGCCCATCTTTTCGATCGCGGTAGGGGTCGGGCCGATGAAGACGATACCAGCCTCTTGGCAGGCACGGGCAAACGCCGCCCGTTCCGAGAGGAAACCATAGCCGGGGTGGATCGCTTCGACGTCGGAGATCTCGGCCGCCGAGACGATCGAGGGAATGTCCAAGTAGGACTGCTTCGAAGGGCCCGGCCCGATGCAGCCCGTCTCGTCGGCGAGCCGCAGGTAAAGGGCGGTCTGATCCGCCTCGGAGTAGACCGCCACCGTCTCGATGCCCATTGCCTTGCAGGCACGGAGAACCCGCAG
>JACQEL010000819.1 GCA_016200595.1 Deltaproteobacteria bacterium | reverse complement strand
CTTCTGACGGCACAAACCTGTACATCGCTGACTCGGAAGTCAGCGCGATTCGCTCCGTCAGTCTCAACCCCAAAGGTCAAGTGACGACGATCGTCGGCCTCGATCTCTTCGAGTTCGGTGACGTAGACGGACAAGGAGAAACGGTCCGGCTCCAACATCCTTTGGGCGTCAATTACTATAATGGCGTGCTGTACGTAGCTGATACCTACAATCATAAGATCAAAGCCATTGGGCCACGGCTCGCGACTGCCCTCACCTTTCTTGGCACCGGTCAGCCAGGTTTCCGCGATGGTGAAATGGCCCAGTTCTACGAACCTGGCGGCCTGAGCATTGCCGACGGAAAATTGTACATCGCCGACACCAACAACCATGCGATTCGCGTGGCCGATCTGCACACCAAACAGGTCACCACCCTGCAACTCACTGGCCTCACTGACGGTGTTACTACAGCTAGAGCCGACGTCTGGCCAAATCTGCAGGAGGAGCGTTTGCCTGGCCAGACGCTCCATACCGGTCAGAGCAGACTGGTGCTCGATGTCAAAATTCCTCCCCCGTACAAGCTCAATCCCGGCTCACCCTTAGAATATCGTGTGGAAGTAAGTGGCGCCTCCTCCCAGCCAGGCAACCGGACGAGTGTGAAAGACGGACAGTTCCCCTTGCAGATTCCACTGTCATTGACCACAGACAATACGGAGGTGCGAGTGGCGCTCAGCTTCGTGTACTGCCGAGACGGAGATGAAGGGGTGTGTGTCATCAAGTCACTACGCTGGATCGTGCCAGTGCAGCTTACCAGCACTGGCGGTGAGGAGTTACGGATTGAGCATATTTTGGTACCGGAGCAGTTACAGAACGAAAAGCTGTGAGTGAAATTTCTTTCCTCTCACTTTCATGAAGGCAGGATATGAACAATTGGATCACCCCTGAAGGCTTTAAGACTGGCATCGAAGAAGTCGCCCCGAAAGTATACGCCTACATTCAAGCGTTCGGCGAGTTAGGCGTGAGTAACGCGGGGCTCCTGCTCGATAAAGAGGGAGCGATGGCAGTGGACGCCTTGATGGTGCCCTCAATGACGCGTCGCTTTCTCGCTGCGATCAAGAAAGTCACAACCAAGCCAGTGACGCGGCTGGTCAATACCCACCATCACATCGATCACAGTGGCGGCAATTACTTGTTCCGCGAGGCCGAAATCGTCGGTCATACATACTGCCGTGACGAGATTGTCCGTACTGGCATGCCGGTAGATTTCTTCCAAAAGCGCATTCCGAGCTTTGCCGCTGAGTTTCCCAAGCTGAAGCTGGCCGTGCCGGACGTTACGTTTGAGGACAGTCTCGTATTTCACCAGGCTGGACGAGAAGTCGAATTGCGCCATCTCGGTCCGGCTCACACTTTTGGTGATGCCTTCGTCTATTTACCCAAGGACAAACTCCTGTTCGCCGGCGACCTGGCTTTTTATTACGTCACTCCCCTCGCCTTCCAGGGACACGTCGGCAATTGGATCAAGGTAGCGGACCGCATTCTCAAAATGGATGTCGAAATCATCGTCCCTGGCCACGGTCCGATTGGCGGCAAAAAAGAATTGCGCGAGATGCGCACCTATCTGGCGCTGATCCGGCGAGAAGCGAAAAAACGCTTTGACGCCGGCATGACAGCCGAACAGGCCGCGCGTGACGTCAAACTCGGAATCTTTGCACGCTGGCGCGAGCCAGAGCGCATTCTGCCAAACATCATGCGGCTCTATCAAGAGTTCCGCAACGAACTGGATCAGCCACTTGATGCACTACAGGTATTCGACGGCATGCGGCAACTCCGGGCCGAATGGCATGGACACGGAGCTGACGACCCAGATATGTGCTGCATATAGCTCCAGTCTTCAGCTATCGAGAAAGGCAAAGAGAGATGAAACTACAAAATCGGGTCGCGTTAATTACTGGTGCAGCGCAAGGAATTGGGCGGGCGATCGCCTTGCGTTTTGCTGCCGAGGGAGCGAACGTGGCAGTTGCCGATCTGCAAGAGGAAAAGGCCATCGCCGTCGCAAAAGAGATCGAATCCCTGGGGCGCAAAGCAGTGGCGTTCAAGGCGGATGTGACACGAGAAGCCGACGCGCAACGGATTGTCACTCGCACCGTGGACATGTTTGGCAAATTAAACATCCTGGTCAATAACGCCGGCATTGAGTATTGTTAAAAAGTTGGAGGACATGAACGAGGAGGAATGGGACCGCATTTATGCGGTCAACGTCAAAGGCATGTTCCTTTGCAGCAAATACGCCATTCCCGAACTCCGCAAAGCCGGAGGCGGCTCTATCGTCAGCCTGGCGTCAGGAGCGGCGCTCATCGGCGTCTCCCATTTATCTGCCTACTGTGGCACCAAGGGAGCAGTGAAGATGATTACCGCGGCCTTGGCGCAGGAACTGAAACCCGACCACATTCGCGTCAACTGTCTCTGTCCTGCGGTCATCGAAACCGACATGGGCAAACGCGCCATCGACATGTGGGTGCAGGCCGGAGTGCCAATTGAGGGCTTGTTGGCTCGTCAGGGCGGGCGATACGGAAAACCAGAGGAAGTTGCGGCCGAAGCACTCTTCCTTGCCTCAGATGATGCTGCTTTCCTCACCGGCCATGCCTTGCCGGTAGATGGAGGAGCTTTTTCGGAGTAATGCGGAATGCGGATTGTGGGTTACTGAACGGGAAATATATCTCACCTGATTCATACTACCGCGAGTGCAGGTTCCCTCTCCCCGTGTGTGGGAGAGGGACAGGGTAAAGGGGCAATCAGCAGCCCACCCTCCCCTTTCAACTCATTCTCCCATCGTAAGATTCTTCAATCGCCTTCACTGTTCGGTAGGCAAATTCCGTATACGGAACAGGAATCCCTAGGCGCTGTCCTTCTTTCATTATGTAACCGACAGTTTCTTCAATCTCAGTCTGCTTACCAGCAAGTACGTCCTGCAACATTGAGGGAATGATATGAGTGCGCCCGCTAGCAGAAACGTGCTTTCCCACCTCGGTGATCATACGCACTGCTTCATCGAAAGGCGCGTCACGCCAGAGAGCAATATTGAACAGGCTCCAGGCTGGATGCTGCGAGAGCCCTACCCCGCGTGCCTGGGCAACTGCCGCAACTTCACGAAACATATGTACCGACAGCGCAGCCAACTGAGGACTCGACCACACCCGGTGCACCGGCAAACGGGTGATCGCCGACAAAGGCGCAAAAGGATTCTGAAACGCCTGCTTCGTCCACTCGACCGAGTCGATATCATCAGCAACCGCGGCTTTTAGACCGGCTTGGACAAATAAGTTGACGATTTGCTTCACCCGCTCGGACTGGCGGCCGCCTGGCTCGCCAAAGAACGTGACGCCATCGAGGCTGTACTCGACCTCGCCATTACGCAGTAAGGTAGCGCCAATCATAGTGGTCGCGCCCACTACCTTATCCCAGCCAAAGACGCTGGCGATTTGCTCGTTCTTGACCAGACCGTTCTGCAGGGACGCTACCCCACCCACTTTGAGGTGGGCGACTCCCGCCAATGCCCGCGCCATATCTTTGGTCTTAACGGTAATAATGAGCATATCGGCCT
>JACQEL010000818.1 GCA_016200595.1 Deltaproteobacteria bacterium | reverse complement strand
CGATGGGGTCAATATTGCCTCGCGCTTACAAGGGCTCGCCGCGCCCGACACCATTTGTCTCTCCCAAGCCGTCTACAAAGAGATCGAGAAGAAGCTACCTGTGGGGGCAGTCGTCTCTCTGGGCAGACCCAAACTGAAGAACATTGCTCAACGGGAGCGGGTGTACGCGCTCCTTCCTGAACCGCCCAAGGGATTACGTCAGACCCTGCGGGTCCAACGCCTGAAGCTTTCCTGTAGGGTGGGCACCGCCCACCGGGTTGCGGCGGCGATGTTGCTGCTGGCGCTAGTGAGTGCTGGAAGCATTGTGATTAAGAACCTCTACTTCTCCTCTCCTGCCGGCTTGCCCTTGCCTGACAAGCCTTCCATTGCCGTGCTGCCTTTCACCAATATGAGCGGTAATCCTGAGCAGGAGTACTTCAGCGATGGCATCACCGAGGACCTCACCACCGACCTCTCCAAAATTGCCAGTCTTTTTGTCATCTCGCGCAACTCGGCGTTTACCTATAAAGGCAAAGCCGTGAAGGTGCAGGAGGTCAGCCGAGAGCTGGGGGTACACTATGTCTTAGAAGGCAGTGTGCGGCGGAGTGACAGCCAAATCCGCATCACGGCGCAGTTAATTGACGCTCTGACAGGGGGGCATATGTGGTCGGAGCGCTATGAGCGGCCCTTGCACGAGATTTTCGCCGTACAAGATGAGATCCGGCAGCAGATCGTGTTCGCGCTGAAAGTGAAGCTGGCGCCAGAAGAGCAGGAACGGTTTAGGACCGCTCCCACCAATAACCTGGAGGCCTATGACTACTACCTGCGTGGAGTGGAGCTTCCTCCGCGTGGCACGAAAGAGGCCATTGCCCAGAGGCGGCAGATGTTTGAGAAAGCTATTGAGTTGGACCCGCAGTATGCCGCGGCCTATGCCAGTTTGAGTAATACTTACTGGATAGAGTGGTTCGTGGGATGGAGTCAGGACCCCCAGACACTGAAGCGGGGTTTTGAGTTGGCACAAAAGGCCGTCGCCCTGGATGACTCTTTGCCGATAGCCCACTCGATCTTGGGCTTTGTCTACCTGATCATGAAGCAGCATGACAAGGCAATTGCCGAGGCAGAGCGGGCCATCGCCCTCGATCCCAACTTTGCTGATGGGTATGCGACGCTGGCAACTATTCTGGGCCCTGCGGGGAGGCCGGAGGAAGCTATTAGGGTGGCGCAGCAGGCGATGCGCCTGAACCCCCATTATCTCCCCTGGTATTTAAACGCCTTAGGTATGGCCTATCTCTCAGCGGGGCGGTATGAGGAGGCGATTGCCCCGCTGCAGCAGGCTATCAGCCGCAACCCCAATGATTGGGCTGCCCACGTTAACCTGGCTGTGGTCTACAGTGAGTTAGGCCGGGAGGAGGAAGCCCGGGCTGAGGTGGCCGAAGCCCAAAGGATAAGTCCTGTCCCTCTGGAGGTGTGGAGGCAGAGGAATCTCTTCAAAGATCCAGTGGTACGAGAGCGCTATCTTGCCGCCCTGGGCAAGGCGTGGCCCAAGTGAGTGATGAGTAACGAGTGCTGAGTGCTGAGTGCTGAGTAAAGAAAGAAGGCCTCTTCCATTTTACGCCTCACGTTTGACGCCCTCAGGTATCAGTGGTCAGCCAAGAGCAGACTGAAGAGGGGGATAGGTACCGTTTACTGCCTGCTCTACGGGACTTTCAGTTGGGAGACGATTTCTTGGAGTACTTGCTCTAGGGAAGGACTTTCGGCTGCCAGCAGACCCGAAGGCACGTGCTTGTGTGAAGGAAACGTAGGTAGGGTTCGGGCGGCAGGATCACTGGCATTATCGTAGCGGAAGATGAGGCGAGTATCCGAGCGATAATGATAGCCATATTTGATCACGCGCAACGTCGGCCGGGTGATGAGAAACTCCTTAAAGTCCAACTGCGAGCCATCGGCAAACAGGATGTTCCCTTTAATCAGTCCCGCCGAGGGCGGTCTCTCTTCATAAGCAAGGGCGGTGGCCGTCACGAAGGGAGTGGCAGCCACTAGGGCTTGCAGAGCAGCTACGTGCGCACTTAGGGACATAAGCTCAGGCGCTCAAGGACGCTTATCTGCTCACGTAGGTGGCGAAGAATTTCCAACTCTCCTTCCAGCTCCAAGAGATCCATATCTTGTGCTTCTGCATGTGGCACTTTCCCAGCCAGAAGGAGGTCTGGGTCCACCTGGAGTTGGGCAGCTAGTTCCTGAATCCGGGCGTGCGTGCGTGCGAGGCTCTGGGCAAGGAGGCGTTTGTGCCGCTCGATAGCATCCTGAAGGACCAGACGGGCTTGTTCCGGCTCTGCAGTGGTGATCTCGATCTTCTCCATTCTAACCTCCGTCTTGTTTTTGAACTGTAGCTCTGTCCTGTACGGAGGGCAATCCTTGAGAGAGAAGGGAAAACGCCTGGCAAACTGTTGACAATCGCAAGGAACTGGCAGGATAATTGCCCCCACAACAAGGGATAACCCCCATGGCTCAGGCTGAAACCCGCAAACTGGCCGCCATTATGTTCACCGACATCGTCGGCTTTAGTCGCCAGATGGGTGCCGATGAAGCCCGCATGCTGCGACTGCTGGCCGTGCATAACCAGGTCGTCGAGCAGGCCGTGGCCGCCCATCAAGGCCGCGTCATCAAGACTGCCGGCGACGGTTTCCTGGTAGACTTCCCCTCGGTGGTCCACGCCGTGCAGTGCGCCCAACACATTCAAGTTCAGCTCCATACCCACAATGCAGACAAAGAGAAAGGCGAGCAGATTCATGTGCGCGTCGGCATCCACCTGGGCGACATCGTGGTGCAGCCCAACGGCGACGTGCTGGGCGACGGAGTGAACATCGCTTCGCGCTTGCAGACCCTGGCCGAACCCGACACTATCTGCATCTCACACAAAGTCTATGAAGAAGTGGGGAAGAAGATTCCGCTGGGGACGGTCATCGCGCTGGGGCGGCCGAAGCTGAAGAACATTGCCCCGCGCTTCCCCATCTATGCCCTGCTACCCGAGCCCCCCAAGGGATTGCGCCAGACCCTGCGGGTACAACGACTGAAGCTTTCCCGTAGGGTGGGCACCGCCCACCGGGTGGTGGCGCTAGCGGGGTTGTTGGCATTAGTCAGTGCGGGCACTCTCTTGGTCAGAAATCGCTACTTCTCCTCTCTCGCAGGCTTGCCCTTGCCCGACAAGCCTTCCGTTGTCGTGTTGCCCTTTGTCAACATGAGTGCAGATCCCACGCAAGAGTATTTCAGCGATGGCATCACTGAGGACCTCACCACTGACCTCTCCAAAATTGCTAGTCTCTTTGTCATCTCGCGCAACTCGGCGTTTACCTACAAAGGCAAAGCCGTGAAGGTCCAGGATGTCAGCCGGGAGATGGGGGTGCGCTATGTCTTAGAAGGCAGTGTGCGGCGGAGTGACAGCCAGATCCGGATCACGGCCCAGTTAATTGACGCCACGAGCGGCGGGCATATCTGGTCGGAGCGCTATGAGCGGCCCTTGCAAGAGATTTTCGCCGTACAAGATGAGATCCGGCAGCAGATCGTGTTCGCGCTGAGAGTTAAGCTGACGCCAGAAGAGCAAGCACGGTTTAAGAACGCCCCCACCAATAACCTGGAGGCCTATGACTACTACCTGCGCGGATTGCAGCTCTTGTCGCGTCCCACGAGAGAGACCAATGCCCAGGCCCGGCAGATGTATGAGAAAGCCATTGAGTTGGACCCGCAGTATGCCGCGGCATATGCCAGTTTGAGTTTTACTTACTGGATGGAGTGGTTCGTTGGATGGAGTCAGGACCCCCAGACGCTGAAGCGGGGGTTTGAGTTGGCGCAAAAGGCCGTAGCCCTGGATGACTCTTTGCCTGGAGCCCACTCAACCTTGGGCATTGTCTACCTGATAATGAAGCAGCATGAGCCGGCGATTGCCGAGGCAGAGCGGGCCATCGCCCTCGATCCCAACTTTGCTGATGGGTATGCGACGCTGGCAACTATTCTGGGCCCTGCCGGGAGGCCGGAGGAAGCCATTGAGTTGGCGAAGCAGGCGATGCGCTTGAACCCCCATTATCTACCCTGGTATTTAAACGCCCTAGGTTTCGCCTATCTCTCGGCGGGATGGTATGAGGAGGCGATTGCCCCTCTGAAGCAGGCCCTCAGCCGCAACCCCAATGTTCTGCCTCCCCACGTTAACCTGGCTGTTGTCTACAGTGAGTTAGGTCGGCTAGAGGAGGCCCAGGCTGAGGTGGCAGAAATTTTAAGGATTAGTCCCGCGGTCTCTCTCGAAAGTACAAGGCAGAGGCTTATCTTCAAAGATCCAGTGGTAGCCGAGCGCTTTTACGTCAGGGTCGGCCCAAAAGCCTCATGCACCCGCGCCGAAAAATTCAGGACATCTACCGTGATCACTTTGTGTGTCTGCGGATCGTAGCGAACCCAGATCTCATCCGCCGCCTCTTCTGCTACTGCAGGCTGAGGCACCTCGGTGAAAACGAAGGTGAGGATATCCGCCTGGGGATCGTACTGGACTGCAGTCACCGGGGAACGTTCGCCGTTTTCGGCCATAGCTGTACTCCTCGGGAATAGACGGCCCGGCTCAGGTATATATAGCAGTTTTCAGTTGCCTGCATCCTCCTCTGTAGGGGCGATCCTTGTGATCGCCCAAGGGGGGCGCGGGGCAGGGCGCATACCAGATTCGCCCCTACACTCGATTGTAGGTCTCACTCAAGTGAAATTCGCTATAATACGAACAAGTGCTAGTCTGTTTTCTTTCCTCCTATAGAGAAATCACACCCGATATGGATTGACTCCTCAGGCCGCAGAAAATGATGGCACCGGCCAGCGGCCGGTGCGCACCGCCGAGCCGGCGGTGCCACAAGGAAGGTCAACTCCATCGACACCTCCAGATCTTG
>JACQEL010000817.1 GCA_016200595.1 Deltaproteobacteria bacterium | reverse complement strand
CTCAAAGACGGGCGAGTTTGGTACCGGGCGCCTAGAGAGCAGTCATAACGCAGGCTTCTATTTTCACCCCCTGCAGAAGAAAGGGGCGATCCTGAACATCTTAGATCTGATCAAGACTGGGCTAGGCTTCTGCAGCCTTGACTTTCTGCTTTGTTGACGTATAAGAAAAACAAAATTATACGTCACGATTCTACCATGCACACCAAGCTCACCCTGCGGCTAGAAAACGAACTCGTCGAAAAAGCCAAGCTCTGGGCCAAGGAGCGTCATATCTCACTTTCCCGGGCTGTGGCCGAGTTCTTCGCCCAGTTGCCTGAAAAAGGGAAGAAGAGGGGTTTGTCTCAACTGAGTCCCTGGACTCGTCGTCTGGTTGGCGTTGCCGCTGGCAAGGGAACACCATCAACGGATAAAGAAGTCCGCCGCGACTACTTGGACTATCTTGAAGCGAAGCATCGATGAAGCGCGTTCTCTACGATACCAATGTGTTGCTCGATGTCACCTTAAGGCGAGAACCTTACCTCGCGGCTTCAGCGGCGGCTCTTGATGCTGTTGGTCAAGGGCAAGTGGAAGGGTACATTGCCGGACACGCTGTCACGACACTGTTCTACGTGTTACGGCGAGAACTTGGTACGACCAAGAGTCGTCGTATCCTTGCTGATTTCTTATCGAAGATGCATGTTGCTCCCGTGACTGATGCAGGGATCAGACAAGCTCTGAGCGGGCCTTTTAAGGATTTTGAGGATGCGGTTAGTCACGCTGCCGCTCAGGAGGCCGGAGTTGCCGTAATCGTCACGCGGAACGTGAGTGATTTTACTCAAAGCATAATTCCGGCAGTCCTACCGGAGGTTTTTCGGCCTTAGCCTCTGCTCACCTTCCCGTGTCGGTTGACAGCAGCACAGACGCGGCAGGATAATCGCTCGCAATGAGCAACGAGGAAAAATCCACCCGCACGGCTCCGTCGGGTGTCAGGCGCAAGCTAGCAGCCATCCTCGCGGCTGACGTCAAAGGCTACAGCCGTCTGATGGGCGAGGACGAAGTCGCCACTCTCCGTATGCTCACCGCTTCCCGTCAGGTCACAGACACTCTCATTCAACAACATCAAGGCAGAGTGGTAGGCTCCGCGGGGGATAGTGTGCTGGCGGAGTTTGCTAGTGTAGTCGATGCCGTGCAGTGCGCAGTGGAGATTCAGCACGCCCTCCGATCCAAAAACACTGAGTTACCTGAACACCGCCGTATGGAGTTTCGCATCGGCATCAATCTTGGCGATGTGATGGTAGAAGGCGAACAAATCTATGGTGATGGGGTCAACATCGCGGCGCGGCTAGAAGCCTTAGCTGAGGGAGGCGGTATCTGCGTTTCTAGGGTTGTGTACGAACAGGTCAAGAACAAACTCGCCCTCAGGTATGAAGACCTCGGAGAGCAGCAGGTCAAGAACATCGCCGAGCCAGTGCGGGTGTGGCGGATACGAACAGAGGAGTCCGGAAGTCCGGCGTCCGAGGTCCGAAGTCCGGCGTCTGAAGTTCAAGGTTCAACGTTCAAGGTTCAACGTTCAAAGCTTCGTAGGGTGGGCATCGCCCACCGTTCCCTGCTGCTCACTACGGGAACAATCGTAGCCGTCCGCTATCTCTCCTTTCCTGCCCGCACCCAACCCCCAACACCCAGCACCCAGCTAGTACTCAGCCCTCAGGACTCGGCCCTCAGGACTGAAGCCGCACCAGCGGCGTTGCCGTTGCCCGACAAGCCCTCCATCGTCGTGCTGCCCTTCGTCAACATGAGTAATGATCCTGAACAAGAATATTTCAGCGACGGCCTGACTGAGGTGCTCACCGGCGATCTTTCCAAGCTCTCCAGCCTCTTTGTCATCGCCCGTAATTCCGCCTTCACCTACAAGGGCAAGGCGGTGAAGGTGCAAGAGGTGAGTAAGGAACTCGGCGTGCAGTATGTGTTGGAAGGCAGCGTGCTCAAGGCTGAGGGGCAAGTGCGGATCACGGCCCAGCTCATCGACGCCACGACCGGCTATCATCTCTGGTCAGAGCGGTACGAGCGTCCGCTCAAAGATATCTTTGCCTTACAAGACGAGATCGTGCAGAAGATTCTAACAGCGCTGAAAGTAAAACTCACGCAGGAAGAGCAAGCGCGTTTTAAGACCGCCCCTACCAATAACCTGGAAGCTTATGACTACTACTTGCGCGGTTGGAAGCTCCAGTGGCGCCTCACGAAAGAGACCAATGCCCAGGCACGACAGCTATTTGAGAAAGCTCTTGAGTTGGATCCAGGGTATGCAACGGCACATGCAGGTCTGAGCTTTACTTACTGGATGGAGTGGTTCTCGCAATGGAGTGCGGACCCTCAGAATTTAAAGCGAGCTACGGAGTTAGCACAGCAGGCCATCATCCTGGATGACTCGTTGGTCAGACCCCATGCAATATTGGGCGTCATCAAGGTATGGCAGAAGCAATATGAGCAGGGCATCGCTGAGATAGAACGAGCCATCGCCCTCGATCCCAACGATGCAAATGTCTATGACAGTCTGGCTTCTGCACTGATATCTGTAGGACAGCCTGAGAAAGCCATTGAGGTAGCGAAGAAGGCAGTGCGCCTTGACCCCCATCAGTATCAGCACTTCAATATCTTAGGCCAAGCCTACCTGAATGCCGGACAGTATGAGGAGGCGATTGCGGCCCTCACGCGAGTCCTGACCTATAACCCTGATTATTGGTTTGCCCACTGGGGAGTGGCTGTAGTCTACAGTGAGTTGGGGCGGGCGGAAGAGGCCCGGAAGGAGGGAGCCGAAATGCTACGGATCATGCCTCAATTCACTGTGGAGGGTTGGAAGCAGAGGTCGCCCATGAAAGATCCTGCGGCCACCGAGCGCTTCGCTGCCGCCCTGCGCAAGGCGGGCCTCAAGTGAGGCGAGCGCTGCAACAGCTTTGGAGTGCGCAAGCCATGCTTGCGCTTTTCGGGCCCAAAGCCATGCTTTGGGCAGATTGTGGGTGAAGCATGGCTTCACCCACTGAAAGCGGGAGCATGGCTCCCGCACTCCATAAATGGCATCACCGCCCGGCGCATGTGTTCGTGCCGAGCGCGGCCTATATCGTGACTGCAGGTACACTCCATAAACAGCACTACTTTCAGGGCGTCGAGCGGCTCGGGCTCTTGCAAAACGAACTGTTTGCCGCTGCCACGGCATATAACTGGGAACTCCAAGCTTGGGCGCTCTTCTCGAACCACTACCACTTTATCGCCTACGCACCTGCCGACGCCTCGACGTTAAAACGAATGCTCCAACGGTTTCATTCCGCTACGTCGCGAGCGGTCAACCGACTGGATAGCACTCCTGGCCGTCAAGTATGGTTTGAGTTCTGGGACACCTGCCTCACCCATGAGGCAAGTTATTATGCGCGGTTGAACTATGTCCACACCAACGCGGTTCACCATGGTTTAGTTCCTGTAGCCGAGCAGTACGAGTTTTGCTCTGCGGCATGGTTTGTAACGAACGCAGATCCTGCTTTTTATAGGCGGGTGTGTTCGTACAAATATGACAAAATCAAGATTGAAGACGACTGTTAAGGATGTACAAGCATTGATTGTGCTTTTTCTGCTGAAGGTTAGGTTGCCAGCGGCGGGATAGCGAAGCATGGCTTCGCTGGGGAAAGGCGGGAGCACGGCTCCCGCACTCCAAAGGGGTGATCGGTCTGCCAGTTAATCCCTATGCAGTGAGCGGGATTTTGTGATAAGGAACCCTCCACCAGCATCCGCTCAAGGAGGACACCATGGCCGGCAAATATTTTGACGAGTTTACCGTCGGAGACGTCTTTCATCACCAACCCGGACGGACGGTTACCGAAACTGACAATTTACTGTTCACCACCATGACCATGAACCCCCAACCATTACATCTCGATACTGAGTTCTCCAAAAATGCGGAGTTCGGTCAGCGTCTGGTCAACAGCATCTTTACTCTAGGACTGGCAGTCGGTCTGTCGGTGGGCGATACCACGCTTGGCACGACAGTTGGCAACCTCGGCTTTGAAAGAGTCGAGTTTCCCAAGCCGGTTTTCATCGGCGATACCATCACCGTGGAGACCGAAGTGCTGGAAAAGCGCGAATCGAAGTCCCGTCCGCAGTGGGGCATCGTGATGTTTGAACACCGCGCCACCAACCAGCGCGGGGAGACCGTGATGCGCTGCAAGCGAGCGGCGATGATGCGGAGAAACAGTGAAAAGTGAAGAGTGAAAAAGCCAAGAATTCTTAACTCTTCACTCTTAATTCTGGAGGTCTTATGTCACGACTACGCCGCGCCGTGCATTTCGTTCCCGGCGCCAATGAGAAAATGTTGCAGAAGTCCCTGGCCTTGCCGGCGGATTCTCTCGTCCTCGATCTCGAAGACGCGGTCACCCCTGAAAACAAAGACTCGGCGCGAGAGACGGTCACCCATTGGCTCAAGCAAGTCAACTTCGGTCGCCAAGAGCGCATGGTGCGCATGAATCCACTCGACACCCCGTGGGGCGTGCGCGATTTGGAAGTCACCATGCAAGGTCGGCCGGATTCGTATCTCGTTCCGAAAGTCCGCACCAAGGATGATCTCTTCAAAATCGATACCATCCTCAGCCGCATGGAGCGTGAGTATGGCTATCCGCCAGGGGAAGTGAAACTCGTCGTCCTTGGGACCGAGACGCCCCAGGGCCTGTTGAATATTCGTGATTTCGGCTCGTGCCCGCGGGTCGATGCCCTATCCTGGGGAGCCGAGGATTTATCGGCTGCCATTGGCGCTCGACGCAACCGTGATGAACACGGGCAATTCCTCGAAGTCTTCCGCTATGCCCGCATCATGACCTTGCTTGCCGCGACCGCTGCTGGCGTGCAACCGATCGATACGGTGTTCGTGGATATCCGCGATACCGAGGGACTCCGGCACGAATGTCAGGAAGGGGCCTGGATGGGATTCACTGGCAAAATCACCATCCATCCCAGCCAGATCGACATCGTCAATGAGGTGTTCAGCCCATCGCCTCAGGACATTGCCGAG
>JACQEL010000095.1 GCA_016200595.1 Deltaproteobacteria bacterium | reverse complement strand
CGAGGAGCGGTCATGATCAGCGAACAGGACATTCGCGACCAGCTTAAACGCATTCCCTATCCGGGCTCTAGTCGAGACATCGTTACTTTGGGACTGGTCGGGGAGGTCCTTACCAAAGACGGCACTGTCATTATTCACCTCCGTCCTTCCAGCGCTACGGAAGAGGTATTGCATCACTTAACTGGTCGAATCACTTCCGCCATTTCAGCTGTGCCTGGCGTGCAAAAAGTGACGATTCACAGTGGCCGTCCTCGCGGCGCTGCGCCACAACCAGCCCCTGTTGCTGCACCGGCTCTGACTCCACTTCCTGGCGTGCGACGAGTGATCGCTGTAGCCAGTGGCAAGGGAGGCGTAGGGAAATCTACTGTCGCAGTGAACCTGGCGTTGGCGCTAAAAGCTTTGGACAATCGTGTGGGCCTGCTTGATGCCGATATTTATGGTCCTAGCGTGCCATTGATGATGGGCACCGAGGCCATGCCACGTGCCGGCCAGGACAAGAAAATCTATCCCGTAGAAAAATATAAATATGGCATCAGCCTGATTTCGATGGGGTTCTTTCTTGATGATAAGTCCCCGGTCATTTGGCGCGGTCCGATTGTGATGAGTATCGTGCGGCAGTTTCTCAGAGATGTGTTGTGGGATGAACTTGATTATCTCATAGTGGACTTACCGCCGGGTACTGGTGATGCGGCTCTTACCTTGGCTCAGGAAGTTCCCCTGAGTGGTGGAGTGATCGTCAGCACTCCACAAGACGTAGCGCTCCTGGATGTGCAGCGTGGCATTGCCATGTTTCGGCAAGTGAATGTGCCGATCCTCGGTATCATTGAAAATATGAGCTACTACGTGTGCCCTCACTGTGGGGAACGGGAGGAGATTTTTGGCCATGGTGGGGTGGAGAAAACCGGCCTCGAAGTATTGGGTGAAATCCCTATTGTCGAGGAAATCCGCACTGGCGGTGACGTTGGCAAGCCCTTAGTCGTGCAACATCCCGAACACCCAATGGCACAGGTCTTCCGCCAGATTGCTCTGCGCGTCATGGAGGTTGATATGGAAACGCTCCAGTGAGCGCAACGGGAATATGCGGAATTATAGCAGTGTTTAGTTATCGGATGTGTTCTCCCCTGCTGGGAGCGCGGGCGTCCCGCCCGCTCGAAAAGCGCCCAAGATGGGCGCGCTCCCAGGATGCACGCAAGTGCAAACCGCTATAATTGTGACTGAGGAAATTGGCAGAGGTGCCGTATGAGGCCTATCTTAGTAACACCGATTGAAGAAGAAAAATTGTTGCGTATTCTTTGGGATGACGATCAACTCAACGATTATCCCTTTGCGTATCTGCGTGGCTGGTGTCCCTGCGCAGTCTGCCAGGGGCATGGCGGCGAGCGGCACTTCATTGCGGTTGAGAACCCACAATTGGCGGGTGTCGGTCTGGTAGGAAACTACGCTTTAAATCCACGGTGGCAGGATGGACACGAAACCGGCATCTACACGTTCGAGTATCTGAGAGATCTCAGCGAGCGTCGCGAAGCTCAGGGTGAGAACCCGGTGAAAGGATAGCATCGAGAGTATGGCAACCCCGCAAGAGCTTTTGGAAGCCCTCAAGCAGGTCAAATATCCGGGATTCAACCGCGATATCGTTGCCTTTGGCATGGTCAAAGATATTGCGGTGGGTGGTGCCGGTGTGACGGTTCAACTCGCGCCTTCGACCGACAATGCTGAGGTCGTCGCGCAAATTCGCCAAGACGTGATTGCCACCCTCGCTCCCCTGGTCCGAGTGCCTATTGAAGTGGTCATTCAACGCCCGGCGACCGCGCCGACCCGAGCTACGCCCGAGATGCCGGGCATACAGCATGTTATCGCTGTGGCTAGTGGAAAAGGCGGTGTCGGCAAATCGACTGTGGCGGTCAATCTAGCGTTGGCCCTGGCAGCGATCGGACAGCGGATAGGAGTCCTTGATGCGGATGTGTACGGGCCGAGTGTGCCTTTGATGCTGGGAATCAACGAACGGCCACGCAGCACGGAAGACAAGCGGCTTCTCCCGGTTACCAAATACGACCTCAAGGTTATGTCGATGGGCTTTCTTCTTCCTGACGGTCATGCCGCGGTCTGGCGTGGCCCGATGATCGACAAACTCCTCACGGAGTTCATTAAGAATGTCGAATGGGGAGAGTTAGATATTTTAGTGGTCGATTTGCCGCCGGGAACTGGTGATGCGCAACTCACCATGGTGCAAAAGACGCTGCTGTCAGGGGGGGTGATCGTCACCACGCCGCAGGATGTCGCCTTGCTGGACGTCAGGCGTGGAGTGAAGATGTTCGAAGATGTCCATGTGCCCGTTCTCGGAGTGATTGAGAACATGAGCTATCACATTTGTAGTCACTGCGGGCATCGGGCCGAGATTTTTAGCCATGGCGGTGGGGCGCGCATGGCTGAACAGTTCAACGTCCCATTTCTCGGAGAAATTCCCTTAGTGAAAGAGATTCGCACGGATGGTGATAAAGGGACCCCGCTGGTCGTGGCGGATCCGTCCCACCCCCAGAGTCAGGCGTTTCTCCGCATTGCCGAGCAGGTCGTTGCCCGCTTAGAAGAAAAATCTCGGCGGCGACTGACTATCCACTGATGATATGGCGAAGCTTCGCATTCTTTATGAAACGGGTGAGCCTGAGAAGGTTATCGAATTTGATCCAGCGCAGGCTCCTTTCCAACATGATGGGCAGCCAGGTTCAATCCTCGATGTGATGCTTGGTCACGGCGTCGACCTTGAACATGCCTGCGGCGGCAACTGTGCTTGTACAACCTGCCATGTCATTGTCAAAAGCAGCATGGCGCATCTCTCGGAGAATAGTGAGACTGAGGATGATCTTTTGGATAAAGCTCCAGGACTGACTCCTACTTCTCGGCTTGGCTGTCAAGCGGTCATAGAAGATAGTGAGGATGGTGAGGTAGTCGTGCTGGTCCCGCGTTATACGATTAACCAACAGGTCTAGTAGTCAGTATTTGAGGGGTCCATTTCCGTCATGCCCGCGTAGGCGGGCATCCAGGAATCTCAAACGGGAGCTGCGAGTTAACCTGCCTGGCGTGCGCTGTGCGCACGTCTTCCCTGTACGCCGCTATTTTCGTGCGCATAGCGCACGCTACGGCATTCAGGCTCAGATGCATGAGTGTATGAATCTCTTGCCGTTCGGTTTAGAGCAAGTCTCAGGCAAGTCTAAAGCAAGTCTGAAATAAAGAGCACCCTAATAAACCAAGCAGGAACCGAAACCCCCATGGCAGTCTCCAACTCCTCGCGAGTGACTTACGAGGCGACGATTGAGCGTATCTTTCAACATAATTTAGATACACGCTCGTTTTTCTTGCGTCTTCTCAGTGACCAGCAGCTTACCTGGAAGGCTGGTCAGTTTCTTTCCTTGTTATTGCCTATCGCCGGGGAGACCCTCATCCGCCCATATTCCATCGCTTCGAGTCCTGAGGAAGGGAATCTGTTGGAAATCTGTCTGAACTTAGTGCCTGCTGGTCCCGGATCGCATTACCTGTTTGCACGAACTGTAGGTGAGACGCTGCGCTTCACTGGCCCTTGGGGCACTTTCGTGTTCGATCAACCACCGCCGGCAGAGTGCGTGTTCATTGCCGACGGTACCGGTATTGCGCCCATCCGTCCGATGATCCGACGCGCGCTTGCCTCTGGGCGACAGCCTCCGCTGCAGCTTTTGTATAGTGCCCTGCAGGGGGCTGACCTGCTGTATCGTCAAGACTGGGAAGCTTATGCTCAAACTTGTTCCTGGTTCAGCTTTACGCCTCTGCTGAGTAATCCTCCTAGTGGTTGGTCCGGACTACCTGACTCCTTAGCCGAGTACGTCGAGCGCCGTTATGTCAGTGAGGACAGCGACCGGAGTCGCCATTTCTACATTTGTGGGGTTGGGCAACAGGTAACGCAACTGCGCGACCTCTTGCGCCGCGCCGGTTACCAACGGCGGGCGGTACAGTATGAGAAGTGGTGAGCGCGTCATGGTTGACAAGTTGGACCTTACGTATCTATATTAAACCAGCCAAAAGCAGATCGGGCTTTTTCTCAGCAGCGAAAGGAGCGCAGGATGGCTTACACTGAAAAAGTACTGGAACATTATCAGAGTCCCAAGAATGTGGGCAGCTTTGCCAAGACTGAAGAAAATGTAGGAACCGGAG
>JACQEL010000816.1 GCA_016200595.1 Deltaproteobacteria bacterium | reverse complement strand
TGCATCTACATGTAGATGCAAGTCTTTATATGTAGAGGTCAGCATCTATTGGTAGATACCTCGATGGCTCTATAGGTAGATGCCTCGGCAACCGTAACCTGCATCTACATCTATATGCTTCGACCCAGTTCTCGACCATTCGCTCCGCCACGCCTACTGCCACCTTCTGCTCTTGTCGTAACTCCCCCCACGCTACGAATGCCATTGCCTCTCAGTCCTCTTTCCCTGTCGCCGTCCCTTGACTTTGGGGCAAGCCCCGCGGAGGTACTCCAGGCTTGCGAAAGTTTACACTCCTCGGCTCGGGATTCCTCCAGCAATAGGCGGACTCTACCTCTCTCGCCTTGCCCATGTCAAGAGAAAAACAGGAGCCGCTTCCGGGTGAAGTGTCGGCTGCCTCACCCCAAATAAACAAGCTCGCTTCAGCGCTGAATGACAGTGAGATGATCCGTGTCCAGAATACACATCAACGTGCGCGCGGAACCAGAGATCGGCGATACTTCTGCCCAGCTTTCACGATCTCAGCAAAGAGAGCATCATCCGTAACCGTACCGGCAAGTCGCTCCCATCAGGGTTGTGGAAACGTTTCACGGACCCCTTTTAACTCAGACTGGCCCTTGCCTAACTTCCGCTCCAACACCGAGACTCTTTTCTCTAACTCCACTCTTGCCGTTTGCATGTGGGTTTCTCCCAGAGATGCAAAGGATACATCAGGAAAAAGGGGAAACAGCACTGAGTAAGCCCCCTCCACCAAATTCCAGGTTCTCTAGTAGTCAAATCCCATGTCTAATCTTGCTTCTCTCATCTTGCAGACCCCTGGCTGTTCCGTCAGAGTGTAGGTAATCACCGCACAAGGAGGGTTCATGGCAGACGCGCATGTGATGAAGAGCGAGCAGCAAGGAGCGGGGACTCAGCGCTGGCGACATATTATGATCAGCCTGCTGGTTAGCGGCGGCTTCCTCTATCTCGCGTTCCGTCACGTCCAGCTCGATGAGTTAGGAGCAGCACTGCGGCGCGTCCATGGTGGCTTGTTGCTCGTCTCTATCGGGTTGAGCTTATTGATTATGGCGTTCCGTGCCTGGCGGTGGCAATTGGAGCTGCGTCCGCTTGAGCCCCTCCCCCTCGGGCGTCTCTGGGCCATCACTGCCGTAGCGTATATGGCGATCAATCTGTTGCCCGTCCGCCTCGGAGAGATCGTCCGTCCCTGGCTGCTGTCGCGCCGCTCAAGTGTGTCCTTCTCGAACGTGGTCGGCAACATCGTGTTGGAAAAGACGCTGGACTCAGTGGTCCTTGTCCTCTACATCCTGGTCGGCCTGACCACGGTCGAAAACCTCCCGCTGTGGGTACGGCGCGGGGCTATTGTTCCTGCGGCAGGGGCGCTCATCCTGGTTTCGTTGGTATTACTTTTCTGGTGGCGCGGCGAAGCGTTCGTCGACCGCTGGGTACTACGCATTCTCCCGCAGCGTTTCGGCGGCAATCTGAAGAAGGTCTTGGCCTCGGTGGCTGACGGTATGCGCGTAATCCCCAACCCCGGGTTGCTGTTGACAGTGTTCCTTGTCTCACTCGCCCTCTGGTTTCTGCCAATTCTCTCAAGTTACATCATGATTCTCGCCTTTGACCTCCATGTGCCGTTTAGTGCAGCCTTGGTCGTCTTCATCTTCATCGGCTTCGGCACCGCCCTGCCCAACCTCCCCGGCATGATCGGGCCCTATCAGTATGCCTGTCAACTGGCCCTTGGCCTCTTTGGCGTAAGCCAGGTCGATGGTCTGGCCTACGGCTTAGTGCTCAACGCGGTGCAATTCCTCACCCTTATCGCCCAAGGGCTGGTCGCCCTGCCCTTCACCGGGGTGAGCTTCGCCGAGATCCGCCGCGCCCGCGAAGGTATGGAGCTGCAAGAACCAGCGGCCGACTGATGGCGAAACTCTCAGGAGTGCGGTTTTCTGCAGCGGAGCCTCACTCCCCAGTCGGTCCACTTACGGACGATGAAAAGAGGAGGGCGTTCGATACGTGCGCAGGAAGAAACGGAACCGCATGCTAATAGCGAGCAGTAGGTACATCAACCAGAAGGTCAGCATTCCCTCGTACAACAACGTGGGAAGCAACTGTTGTTGGAGCGCGGCGTGGAGGGCGAGTATTCCAGTGAAAATATAGTTGAGGATTCCCGCCCAATGACCAATGGGATTTGGCACTAATGCGACATTAGACCCTTTGCCGGACAGGAGCCAGGAGTCTACCGTATACTGACCGAACGCCAGCGCAATAGCCGCAGGGATCCACCAGGGCGCAGCAGCGCGGCGAACCAGATACGTCAGCGTAACCAATAAGAAGGTAATATCCGCCAGGTTATCGAGCACTTTGCCGAAATCGGAGCTACGTCCGAGAGCGCGGGCCAAAGGACCATCATAGTAGTCGCTGGCGCAGATCAGCAAAAACAGGCCGATGACAAGTCCGGCACTGGCGGTATTGGGCTGCTGTGTACTGGCCTCGATGGCCAAGAGAAAGACGGGGGTCAGAATGAGTCGTAAACTGGTCAATGCATGCGCGAAGTTAAACGGCCTTCTGGCCTCCAGCGGTAGTGCCACGAATGAGTCCCTTTTTCGCAGTAAGAGTTTACATATCATGAAAAAACGCGCACAAGGAGCAACCATGAACACGCAACACACCTGCAAGGTAATGGTACTCAGCGTAACTCTGCTGCTTGCCGGCTGTGCCTCCACGACCGGGGGGCGCTCCTATGGGTATCCTTCCTACGAGACCGCTGATCCTTATTATCGGGGGACCTCCGACCCCTATTATGGCGGGACCTCCGACCCCTATTATGGCGGGACCTCTACCCCTGGTTACGATCCCTACTATGAGGGCCGCTCCCATGCCGAAGAGCATCACGACCTCGCGCGCGAGCATGAAGAGCAACACGAGCAGTTAGAGCACCAGTACAAGAAAGCGATGAACCGATTGGACCGGCAAGAACATGAAGCCGAGGAGAAACTCAACCGTAAGTATGGCGGCAATCCGGCTGACCCGCAATATCAGCAAGAACAAC
>JACQEL010000815.1 GCA_016200595.1 Deltaproteobacteria bacterium | reverse complement strand
GCCTTCCCCGCCCAGATTGTTCATCGCCCGGCAGATATAGACGAAGTGTTCAAAGAATTTGCTGGCAACATCTTCATAGGCTGAGTCGTCTCGCGCGAGCTCCAGGGCGATCGTCAGCATGTTCAAACAGTACATACCCATCCAGCTAGTGGCGTCCGATTGCTCGATGGAACCGCCGGTTGGTAACGGCGCGCTGCGGTCGAAGACCCCGATGTTATCCAAGCCGAGAAATCCACCCTGGAACACGTTCCGCCCTTCGGCGTCTTTGCGATTGACCCACCAGGTAAAGTTCAGCAGCAGCTTGTGGAACACCCGCTCGAGGAACTTGCGGTCGCCTTTGCCATGCCGTTTCTGCTCGATCTTGTAGACGCGCCACGCCGCCCACGCATGCACTGGCGGGTTCACGTCACCAAAGGCCCACTCGTAAGCCGGCAGTTGACCATTCGGGTGCATATACCATTCCCGCAAGAGCAGAATAAGCTGTTCCTTGGCAAAGTCGGAGTCTACCAAAGCCAGAGGGATACAATGAAACGCTAGGTCCCAGGCGGCGTACCAGGGATACTCCCACTTATCAGGCATGGAAATAACATCGGCATTGTAAAGGTGCGTCCAGTCGTGGTTACGGCCGGAGAGGCGTTGGGGTGGAGGCGGCGGCTCGGCTGGGTTCCCTCTGAGCCAGCGGTTCACCTCGTAATAGTAGAACTGCTTACTCCATAACAGTCCGGCCAGGGCCTGACGCATCACATTCCGTGCATCGGCCGAGAGTCCCTCGGGTGTTACCGTCGCGTAAAATTCATCAGCTTCGCGCTGACGTTGAGAAAAAATCTGCTCGAAGTCAGCGCCAAAAGGTTCCTGGGCCGAGAGCATGGCTTTATCTGAGAATCGTAACTGGACGGTCACCGTCTCTCCCGGACCAATATGCAGAGGATAATGAGCCGCGGCCTTGGTCCCTGCCTGTCTGGGGTTTACCGCCCCTTGCTCACCATGCACGAGGTAATTGTTGATACCATCCTTCACATAAGGCGAAGCGTTCTCAGTGCCAGAGAGCCGGCGGTCATTGGTTTCATTTTCGGTGAAGAGGAACGTTGGGGACCCATCGCAGTAGAGCCAGCGCGGCGTATAGTAAGAGTGGCTCACTTCGATAGCCCGAGAGTCACGGCCGCGCAGATGCGGCCGCCGCTCATCAAGGCCCCAGGACCAGGTATTGCGAAACCAGATCGTCGGCAACAGATGCAACTGTGCCGCCTCTGGGCCGCGGTTGACTACGTGGATACGGATCAGGATGTCTTCTTGGGTAGCCTTGGCGTATTCCATAAAGACATCGAAATAGCGATCTTCGGCAAACACTCCGGTGTCGATGAGTTCAAACTCCAACGCACCACGGCCGCGGCGACGGTTTTCCTCAACCAGCTGGCGGTAAGGAAATTCGGCCTGGGGATATTTGTACAGGAACTTCATGTATGAGTGCGTGGGGGTAGAGTCGAGATAGAAGTAATATTCTTTGACGTCTTCGCCATGGTTCCCTTCATTGCCGGTCAAACCAAAGAGGCGCTCTTTGAGCATAGGATCGCGACCATTCCACAGAGCTAAGGCGAAACAGACAAACTGCTGCCGGTCGCTAATTCCGCCCAGCCCGTCCTCGTTCCAGCGATACGCCTTTGAACGAGCCTGATCATGCGGCAGGTAATCCCAGGCGCTGCCATCGGGACTATAATCCTCGCGCACCGTCCCCCAGGCACGTTCGCTGAGATAAGGTCCCCAACGCTTCCAATGTGTCGTGCGTCCGCGTGATTCCTGCAACCTCTTTTCTTCTTGTGTCATACCCTGTACCCTCGCCATTCTCTGTTTTCGCCGTGTCCTTTGTTCCTTTTCATTACTGCACCTAGCGCTTGCCCGTAAGATAGGGATCAACTCTAAGAAAAGAATTTTTTCGTCCGCCTGATGCCAGCCTTACCTGGGTGTGGAGTGCTCTGCAGCAGCCATCGGCGTTGAGTGTTCAGCAGAGAGTACGTTTTCCACGCTCGATTCGATGCTGTTATGGTCCTTCCAGTTTCGCGTATGTGATTACAGATATTTTGGCAGGTTGATCAATTTCTGCCTCGGACAGACTATAACATTTGCGATATAATTTTTTCTGTTGATTGATCTATATGTTTGTGTTCGTGTATAATAGAAATCATCTATAGCAAAGAGAGCAAAAGCCATCTGAAACGAAGAATACCTTCAGACTTTCCGAGTCGTATTAAGAAGCTACGTGGCGCGTTCGGCTTAACCCAGACACGTTTGGCCGAGCTGATGGGCGTCTCTTTCGCGTCGGTCAACCGCTGGGAGAATGGACAATCGCGTCCCTCCGCGCTGGCGTGGCAACAAATCGTCCGAGCCGACAAACTTGGCATCGAAGCCCTCAACAAGGACTATCTCGAACAGCCAGTGGCGCGGCATCCAGAGCCGGTTTTTGATGCCAACCCAACTCTTCCTCCCAATATCGACTTCTCGACAGACCCTGAGATCGTGCGGGCTGTCGCTGAGGGTGAACGCCTAGCGTACGGCCATCTCTTCAATCCGGCCTTTGCAACCGAGGCCTCTTTGATCGATCCGCTCCCTCATCAGCGCATCGCCGTTTATGAACACATGCTCCATCACACCCGTCTCCGCTTTCTATTGGCGGATGATGCCGGGGCAGGAAAAACGATCATGACGGGCCTTTACATCCGGGAGATGCTGGCTCGCCGGCTCGTCCACAGAGTACTCATTGTTCCTCCGGCAGGATTGGTCGGCAACTGGGAACGAGAGATGCGCACGCTCTTCAGCTTGCCTTTTCACGTCGTGATGGGGAGCGAAGGGCGATCCGGCAACCCATTCCTGGCAGCCGAGGGCGACTTGCTCATCGTCAGTGTAGACACCCTTGCCGGCGAGCGGATGTTCTCCCGTCTGCGGGACCTATCTGTGGCCCCTTACGACCTCATCATTTTTGATGAGGCCCACAAGCTCTCTGCTGATCGTGAGCCAGATTTCAGCCTCCGCAAGACGGACCGTTACCGGCTTGCCGAGGCGCTGACAGGCATCGAAAGTGGGGATCTGCGCTGGCAACTCAATTGGCGTTGTCACCATATCCTCTTGCTGACGGCGACTCCCCACATGGGAAAAGATTTTCCGTACTACTGCCTGTGGAGGCTGCTGGAACCTGAAGTCCTCTCTACCTTCGATGCTTTCAATGCCTATCCTGCGGATGCACGCAAGCGCCATTTCCTGCGCCGGACGAAGGAAGAAATGGTGCGTTTCGATGGCAGCCCTATCTACCCGACTCGCATCTCCGATACATTAAGCTACGACCTGACCCAGGGAGAGACCGGCGAGCAACGACTGTACGATGAAACCACCAGTTACATCAGGGCTTTCTATAACCGGGCACGGATTCTGAATCGTTCTGCCGCACGGTTGGTCATGAGTGTCTTTCAGCGGCGGCTGGCCAGTTCGACGTATGCGCTCTTGTGCTCCTTCGAGCGCCGCCTGGAGAAGTTAGACAGGCTCATGAACGATATCCGGGCTGGTCGGCTCAGCCTGGAGCAATTGGCCGCCCTGCAGCGCAGACTGGCGGATGTTCGTGACGTGTTTGACGAGAAGACAGCTGATGAGGAGGGGGTCGAAGGCGGGCTTGAGGAGAACGAGGTCGTCGAGGATCGAGCCTTTGGTGGAGTCGTTGCCGTTTCTCTTGCCGAACTGGAAGTCGAACACCTTCAGGTGCAACGACTCGTAGAGCTGGCGCGACGAGTGTACGAGGCGGGGGAGGAATCGAAATTCGAAAAGCTGCGCGAGATTCTGCGTGACCCTCGCTACCAGGACGAGAAGCTCATCATCTTCACAGAACATCGTGACACTTTGGAGTTCCTCGTGCGGCGTCTCGAAGGGCTGGGCTTTACCGGTCAGATCGCCCGGATTCATGGCGGCATGGACTATCGCGAGCGGGAAGAGCAAGTCGAGTTCTTCCACAAGCCCGCTACGGACGGCGGCGCTACCTATCTGGTGGCAACGGATGCCGCGGGTGAAGGGATCAACCTGCAATTCTGCTGGTTAATGGTCAACTACGACATCCCCTGGAACCCTGCTCGTCTGGAGCAGCGCATGGGCCGCATCCATCGCTACAACCAGAAGCACGACCCCGTGATCATTCTCAACCTCGTCGCGGGCAAAACTCGGGAAGGCCGAGTGCTGAAAACCATTCTGAAGAAGCTAGAGCGCATCCGCAGAGAGCTGGGGTCTGACAAAGTCTTTGATGTCATCGGGCGTCTTTTCGAGGGAGTCTCTCTCAAGGAGTACATGGAGCAGGCGGTCACGGAGGAAGGGGCGGAAGCCGCGCGGCGGCAGATCGAGGGAACACTGACCAAAGAGCAGGTTGAGGCCCTGCAGAAGCGCGAGCAGCGCCTGTTTGGCGACGGCGGCGATGTGCACCGCGAGCTGCCGCGTCTGCAGGCACACATGGAGCAGGAAACCTACCGCAGACTTCTCCCTGGCTATGTCCGGCGGTTTGTCGAAAAAGCCGCCCCTCTCGTGGACGTTGACATCGAAGGGGATCTGGAGGGTGTCTTCTCGTTCCGGGCTCTCAAACCCGGCGCTCTCGATCCCCTGTGGCCCGTCCTGGAAATGTACCCGTCTGAGCAGCGCAGCCGTCTGACCATGTACCGGCCGAAAGAGGTTGGAGGACAGACATCTGCGCCTACCGTCTTTCTTCATCCTGGCGAGCCGTTCTTTGATCGCTTCCGTGCATACATCTGCTCGCGCTTCGCACTAGACGCTCTGAGGGGTGGCGTCTTTGTGGACCCAACCGCCAGGCGTCCCTATCTGTTCCACCTAGCGCAGCTTGCCGTATCTAGGCAAGCTGATCTTAGCCTACCCACCTTTGCCCGCGAGGAGCTGCTCGAAAATCGTCTGGTGGGTCTGAAGCAGGAGGAAGCCGGACCTATCGAGGAATGTCCGGTGGAGCATTTGCTGTTGCTGAAAGGCGGCCAAGGACTTCCAGCCTCGGTCATCCGTTTTGCGGCAATGGCTAGCCAGTCACGCGACCTCTTCAGAGCATATGCCAGCGAAGCCATCGCCCGGCCGCTCGTGGAAGAGCGACGTCAGCGTTTGCTGGACACCCTACCCGAGCGCGAAAACTTCATTCTCCGTGGATACGATTATCAAGACGCTGAACTCGCCGCCGCCCGCGCCCGTCTGACGGAGAAGGTCCGCACAGGCGCTGCCAGGGCACAAGGAGAACTCACGCGCATCAAGGAACGCCAGCGTGCCCTGGCAACGCGCAGGGAAGAAGCGCTGGTCTTACTGCGCCGTGAGCCCGAACTGATCACTCCGGGTGACGTGATGTTCCTGGCTCACGCGCTGGTCGTGCCATCAAGCGACCCGGAAGACAGGAAGCGGCACGATGAAGCAATTGAAGCCATGGCGGTTAAGGTCGCTTGGGCCTACGAGGAGGCCAGTGGAGCAATGGTGAAAGATGTGTCGATGCCAGAACTGGCCCGTGCTGCGGGGCTGACGGAACACCCGGGTTTTGATCTGCTCTCGCTACGGCCTGAGACAGAAGAGCGTGCCATCGAAGTAAAGGGCCGTGCCGGCATTGGTGATATCGAGTTAACCGAGAATGAATGGGCCAAGGCCTGTAACCTGCGAGAACGTTACTGGCTCTACGTGGTCTACGACTGCGCCAGCCCGCATCCGCGGCTGTTGCGCGTACAAGATCCGTTCGCCACTCTGTTGGTGCGCGCGAGAGGCGGCGTGGTGATCGATGAGCGCGACATCTTTACGGCAGCGGAACCGGAGGAATTAGGTTGACTTTTCACTCACGGGTTCTAGGGTTCTAATGTATGGCTCTGCTGATCGGACAGCCCATCACCGGACGTGAGCTGGAACAGGAAACCAGCCTTTGGCCACCGGAGCGTTTCGCTTCGCTGTGTGATGCCTTAGCTTGGGCAGCATCAGGACGCGAATGTGTCACGCTGCCTGACTTCACCTCACGAGTGAACGCAAAGGATGGAGGTATTGATGCTCAATGGTCAGTTGATCTTCCGCAAGGCGGACGTCCCATCCCAACGCCAATTCTAGGACCTGGCTGGAATGTGTTTCAGTACAAGAAACGCGACCTCATTGCCCAAGACCGTAGGCGTATTATCTCCCAGCTAAAAGCATCTCTAAAAGGGGCTGTGGCTGACGTCGTCAAGGAAAACAATGGACGACACCCAAATCACTACATCCTCTTCGTCAACGTTGACCTAAAGGGTAGCGACAAGTCAGCGCTCAAAGAGAAGATCCTGGAGGGGTACTCCGAGCCATCATTGCGTGTGGAGATTATAGGAGCCGGAGAGCTCGCTAATGCATTCCTCAACAACCATCCTCATTTGCGAGCTGCCTATTTTACGCCACATTTCTTCAAGACATGGCAAGAGGCAAATCGGGAGCATCAGGCTCAGAAGCTGATTGGCTTAGGTGTCGATCTGATCGGCAGGGGGGCAGAACTCAACCGACTGAGATCTTTGGTTGATGATTCGCGGGTCCGCGTCGTCGTCTTGAGTGGTCCACATGATATTGGAAAGAGCCGGCTTGCCCTGGAAGCAACCCGGCAGCGGCCGCACGATGTCGTCTTAGCGCTCGACCCGCGTTCTATGGGTCTGAGCGATTACCGCAGTCTCTGTGCAGATCGAGGGGAAGTCGTATGCATAGTCGAAGACCCGGAGCCAGATGCCATCGAGTCGCTGGTCAATGAGACCCTGAGTTTACCGAACCTTAAGCTTATCATTACGCTGCCCACGCCAGCCAATGTGCCTGCACAGTCATACGGCCGTGACGAGCGCGTTCAATCCCTTTATCTGAAGCCTCTTGCAGAAGAGGATACTCGAAAGCTTCTGAAAGCGACTGGTCAGCCTTTAGACTTCGAGATTGAGGACTGGATTGTCAGACAGGCTGGAGGTATTCCGGGGGTTCTGCTAGCTGCGGCGAGTGTGGGCAATAGCATCAGGCATGACCTGACTAGTTTTGCGGAGACAGTAGGCCACGAATTCGAGAGGCGAATCCGGGAAGAGCTTGGTTCCGATGCTCTCAAGTGCGCTCGGCTGTTTTCAGTCATGACCCACGTAGGGATCTCAGGAGAGGTTGAGACCGAACTAAAACATATCTGCGATCTATTTGGTGAAGGGTGGACAGCGCATACCGCCCTTTTATCCTTAGTGGATCTCGCTGTGGCCGGGTTAGCGAGACGTGGTGGATCCTTTGCTGCAATGACGCTCCCCCTTCTTGCCAATTATTTTGTGGTCCAATTACTGCGAGGGCGACGCGCCGAGATGTTCGCTTTGTTCGGGAAACTTGATGAGCCGGGACGCATTCGTTTCCTGAGGCGACTAAGCGAGGTGAAGAGCGAGGAGGTCGAGCTGTTTTGGGACGAAATGTTTGCAGCTGACGGTCCATTTGGAAGCTTTGAGACTGCTCTTAGCAATATCCATTTGCTCAGGTTGATCGCGGGTACTGTGCCAGAACACACGTTACGTCTGCTTGAATCCGGTTTGTGCGCCAGCAGCCTGGAGGATCGGCTTGCGATCGCAGACACGCAACGTCGTGAGTTAATGTGGACGCTTGAAGAGTTACTGCTGCGCCTGAAAACAAGCCAAAAAGCTTTGAGACTGGTGTGGCTGCTTGCAGAGGCCGAGAATGAAAACTACGCCAACAATGCCACGGGAGTACTGGCAGAATGTTTTCATCCTTTTCATCCACAGGTGCCTTTCCTTCTTCAGGAACGGATAAAACTTCTTCATGAGTTTGTCTCAGAAGAATCCTCTTTGGCGGGAAGG
>JACQEL010000814.1 GCA_016200595.1 Deltaproteobacteria bacterium | reverse complement strand
TCCGGCTGAGCGGCGTATTTCTGGGCGTGGAAACGACCCAGGTAGCCGACTCCGACTACACCCGCGCGGAAAGGAGTGGTGATACTCCCAGGCTTGGACGGTGACACGCCCGTCTCGCGCGCTTCCTCACGCATAATGGGGCTCCTCTGTTCAGCGACCCGCGGCCAAACCCTTAAGTAACCGTGCCCGTAATCCTATTAAGGTCAGCCCAACAACCTCTTTGCGGTTTTCGTCGTAGCGGACAATCAGTCCTTCACCGATATCTACGCCGACAGCTGGCTGAGGTTCTCCGATGGAGAGATACAGAACATCTGCATCCTCATCGTAATCCCATGTAATGGATTCTGGCTTTTCCAGTACTCTTAGCGCTTCCATAGTATTTCTCATAGTCAGGCAAATTCAGATTCTCCCCTTTTATATCTTCGCGATGACCTCCTCAGCAAACCGCTCCATCTGCGGATAGAGGTCAGTGTCATAGCGCGAGCGTGGGAGAAAGCCCGGCGCGAAGGTCATAAGGCGATGTACCCCAGCGTCGGCGAACCGTTTGGCGGTATCGAGGGTGAGTGGCAGGCCGGGTTCGATTCCGACCGAGATCTCCAGCTTCGAGAAGTCACGACCGGCTTTTTCGGTGAGGTCTCTCAGGAGCGCCAACACAGGCTTGACACTCTCCGGGTTATAACGAACGCCGAACCAACCATCTCCTAACTCGGCTGTTCGCTTCAAGGCTGGGCGGCTGTCACCACCAAAGATAATAGGCGGGTGTGGTTTCTGCACCGGCTTGGGGTTGAACCCCAGGGCCGAAAAACTGTGGAAGCGGCCAGAAAACTGCGGGGTCTCTTCCGTCCACAAGGCTTTCATCATAGCAATCCACTCTCGCGTGCGAGCTGCCCGGTCCTTGAATGGCATGCCGACGGCGTTGAACTCGTCTTCTAACCAACCGATCCCGATGCCGAAGAGAAGACGCCCTTGCGAGAGGACATCCACGCTCGCCGCAGCCTTGGCGACGGCGAGGGGGTTGCGGAGGGGTAAGACAAACACCCCAGTGCCTAACTTGATGTTCTTCGTGCAGGCAGCGATGAACCCGAGTGCGACAAACGGGTCGTGCAGCGCTGCGCCAGGACCGCCAGGGAATTTTCCATCTGCTGAGTACGGATAGCGGCTCGTAATGTTGACTGGAACCGCCAGGTGCTCAGGAATCCAGACTGATTCGTACCCCAGCGCTTCCGCTTTTTGCGCCACTTGCACCAGTAATTCAGGTCGGGCAGTTGAGCCGCTACCAACGCCAGTGAGAGCAAATTTCATAATGCCTCCTCAGCTATCGCGCGGTCATGCAATCTCTTCTTGCTCCCTTATGCGAAACCCTCTATGTGTGCAACCAGGCTTCAGTGCTTGGAGACACAAAGGGGGAACGGTATGGATTATCCTAAACTCAGACCTATCGAGATGTTTCCGATCCAAGCGGAAGGCGAGACCCGTATTTATATCCGCGATCCGCTCAATTACACGAAGAGCCAGATCATGGTCTCTTATCCGGTCTATTTCATTCTTAGCCATTTCGACGGCCACCATTCGCTACTCGACATCCAGGAGGCATTCGCTCGTCAGTTTAGCCAAGTGCTCGCGAGCGACAAGGTTCGTGAAATCGTGGCTCAGCTTGATCAACACTACTTTCTTGATAGCGAACGCTTTGCCCAGTTGCAGCAGGATACTCTTGACACCTTCCGCCGTTCGCCGGTACGCGAGATGGCGCATGCCGACACCTGCTATTCATCTCAGGCCGAAGAATTTACCCAGCAAGCCCTGGCATTTTTCAGCGGAGCGGAAGGCCCGGGACTGCCTTCTGCCGATGGGCAAGCACTCCCGCCGGTGCGCGGTATCATCGCTCCACACATTGATCTCCGGGTTGGCGGTCCATGTTATGCCTGGGCGTACAAGGAGCTCGCGGAGCGGTGCGATGCGGACCTCTTCATCCTACTCGGTACCTCGCATTATGGTATGGGTCAGCTCTTCGTCGCCACCGAGAAAGACTACAACACACCGCTAGGACCGGTGAAAACCGATCAGGAATTTATTCGTGCGTTGCAACAAAACTACAGCGGCGATCTCTTTGCCGATGAACTTCTCCACCGTACCGAGCACTCGCTCGAATTCCAGACGTTGTTTCTCCAGTATATTTTGGCTGGGAAGCAAGATTTCACCGTTGTGCCTATCCTCGTCTCCTCGTTCCATCACCTGGTGGCCAACCAGACACCACCAGCGCAGGACCCCCGGGTGGCCGCTTTCCTGAGTGCACTCAAAGAGACGATCGCCCGGAGCGGGCGGAAAGTCTGCTTCGTAGCTGGCGTAGACTTTGCCCACGTTGGGCAGAAGTTCGGTGACCAGGGACAACTGACTGAGGAATTTCTCGACTGGGTGAAGACGGAGGACCATCGCCTGATTCAGGCTTTGGAGAAAGTTGATCACGCCGACTTCTTTGCCCAGATCGCCAAGGACGGTGACCGCCGCCGCATCTGCGGATTCTCGCCAATGTACACGTTCTTACACTTGGTCGATGCGACGCAGGGCAAGCTGCTGAAATATGACCGCTCTGTCGAGTCCACTACTCAGTCTTCAGTCAGTTTTGCTAGCCTGGCGTTTTATTAAACATGAGCAGTCAGCTTTCAGCTATCAGCTCTCAGCAAGAAAGAAAACTCAGAAAAGCAATCCTTCTCTTCTGGCTGACTGCTGATCGCTGACGGCTGACTGCTTGTTTTGAGGCTTCTATGAAAACCGAACGGCCGCCTTGGCGATTCTCAACTCTGACCGTGCGGGCGGGATGGCATCGCAAGCAACTCGAGGTGATGCCCACGACCGCACCTATTGTTCCGTCAGTCACCTACCTCCATCCTATGTCAGAGTTGGATGCTATCTTTGGCGGCGAGCAAGAAGGGTTTGTCTATACTCGCTACGGCAATCCCACCGTCGCGGCCTTGGAGGAGGCAGTCACTCAATTGGAGGATGGAGAGGCGGCAGTCGGTTTTTCTACCGGGATGGCAGCGGTACATGCCGCGTTGCTGGGAGTTGGGCTGCAGAGTGGAGACACGGTGGTATGCAGTCAGGATGTCTACGGTGCGACGTATAGTCTGCTGTCTACGGTGTTCGCCCGCTTGGGAGTCAAAGTCGTTTTTGTTGAGATCGAAGATCTGCCCAGCGTCTCTGCAATCATTGCGAAAGAACGACCGAAGGTCGTGTGGGTCGAGACAATCTCGAATCCTCTCCTACGTATCGCTGACATACCGGCCCTGGCTGTTGCTGCGCACGCCGCTGGCGCGGTGCTCATGGTCGATAGCACCTTTACCACTCCGTATCTCTGCCGACCGTTGGCGCATGGGGCTGACTATGTGATCCACAGTGCGACCAAATATCTTGGCGTGCACGGGGATGCGATGGGTGGGTTGGTGGTCAGTTCACGGACGCTCTGCGAGGGAGTGCGCACCGCTGCCAAACTAGCGGGAGGCACTCTCAGTCCGTTTGACGCCTGGCTCATTCTGCGCGGATT